>NZ_JWAK01000035.1:0-22562 GCF_001069335.1 Streptococcus sp. 1171_SSPC | reverse complement strand
TAGAGCCCACTCAACCACTGCGTCTTGCTCAACAATCCAAAAATAATTGAGAGGCTAGGACTTTTGTCCCAGCCTCTTTTTTCTAATCTCTATTAGGCTTCCTTACCTGCTAATCGTCGAATGGTCTCTGCATAGATTTCCATTGCACGATATAAATCATTCAGTTTAGCTCGTTCATTCGCCTGGTGCTCTGTTTGGAGAGCATCAGGCAAGAGGGCACCATAAGCCACACAATTTTCCATAGTTCGAGCAAAAGTCGCTCCCCCTGAGGACATAGCTGGGGTCTGATCCCCCGTTTCCTCTTGGTAGACCGCCATCAGGGTACTCACCAACGGACTATCTAATGGAACGTATAGTGGAGCTACATAATCAAACTCTTCATACTGGAGTTGATAGCTAGCCGCTACTTCAGTTAAACGCTCTACCAAGGCATCCTTATCCGCTAAGACAGGGATCCGAATATCAATCCCGATTTCAGATTGCTGTTCATCAATGGAGAGGGTTGCAATATTGAAGGAAAGAGCACCACTTGGTTCATCTTTGATTTCACCAAAGAGAGCTGCTCCTGTCGCATCTTCCCCAACGGCATCTGCAATAAAGAGAAGGGCTGGATGAGGCTGGATCAAGGAAAGACTTTCCGCTAAGCCGACAATAGCATTGACACCCTCAGCCGCATCCTTGGAGTGTTTAGACAATCCAAGAACGGTTACTGCTCCTGCTTCTTCTGTATAGTTAACACCACTTTGCTCGATCACTGGTAAGAGTTCCTCTAAGCGTTCCCCCTTATAAGTTGCCTTATCTGGTACCACGTTAAGGGCACGACCAGCTTGTAAGGGACGATCCTCCCAGCCTGGTCCATGGAGCTTCACTTGAAGCAAGCCTTTTTCAGCATAGGTTAATGGGAAGGACGAATCTGGAGCAAAGCCAAGATCTGCTTTTTCTTCTATCTGATTGTAGCGGTTCATACAGCGCCAGAGAGTTTCCTCGTCTGTACCAAATATAAAGCGAATCCGTTTGGTAAATACAACTCCTTGGTCGAGCAGGCTCTTAACTGCGTAAAGCGCCGCAAGGGATGGCCCCTTGTCATCTTGTACCCCACGTCCAATCAACCATCCATCTTTCAGAGTCGCCTCAAAAGCTGGCGTTTGCCAATCTTCTAAATCACCGGCTGGAACAACATCCAAGTGACAAAGAACGGCCAGGAGTTCTTCCCCCTGACCGATCTCTGCATATCCATAGTATCCTTCAGGATCTAGATAGGTTTGAAAGCCCATTTCTTGAGCGATTTCTAACGTTTTCTCAAGGACATCTTGGATAGCTTGTCCAAACGGTGTTCCATTTTCGCCTTCGTTTAAAACCGAAGGATAAGAAATCAGAGTCTTTAATGAAGCTAGAAAGTCATCTTTGACTTGATTTGTAATCTCAATTTTCATGGAATCACCTCTTTACTTCTTATAGGGCTGGAACGAATGTTCCGAGAAGAAGGAGGGCAATGGTAATTACAATAACAGCAACTACAAGTTTTGCCATGAATTTCCACCAAGTAGCAATGTTGATACGTCCAAGAGCAAGAGCTCCCATAACGATACCAGAAGTTGGTGCGATCAAGTTCAAGACACCAGATGCTGATTGGTAGGCAGTAATAATCAAGCTAGGACGTACATTGACGAATTCTCCCAATGGAGCCATGATACCCATTGTCGCGCTGGCAAGACCAGATGAAGATGGAATCAAGAATGACATTGGCAAGTAGAAGATATAAGTCAAGACGATAAAGACTTGAGAAGATAGACCGCTGAGTCCTTGTTTACCCCAGTTAAGGATGGTATCTGTAATCATACCGTTGTTCATGATAACTTGAATACCACGAGCGATTGCTACGATGAGGGCAACGCTCAAGAGGTCAGCTGCACCAGCCATAAATGAAGAAATAATTTGTTCTTCTTTAAGGCCGTATACAATACCGATGAGAATACCCATAAAGGCAAAGAGCATTGCTCCTTCAGGGAAGTACCAAGTACCAAGAGCTGCAGTTGATGAACCAATGATCTTACCAACTACTGGAAGGCCTGTTAACCATGTGTTAAAATCTCCAAAGAAGGTAATACCTAAATCAGACCATGGAATGAAACTCAAGACCATCAAGACGAAGGTCAATACAAAGAGTACAAAGACTTGTTTTTGTTTCTTAGTAAGTGTTGAGTTGACTTCTTCTTCATTTTCACCAACATTGAAGAATTTCATATCTTCTTCACGTGTTGCATAGGTGAGGGATTTAGTTGGGTCTTTTTGGATCTTATCTGCATACTTGTATACAAACCAAGTGCTAAGACCAGTCAAGACAACCCAGAAGATCAAACGAAGGATGATCCCTTCACCAAGACCAACACCTGCAGTTGAAGAAGCGATACCTGTTGCAAATGGGTTCAAGGTAGATGCCAAACATCCAATCTGTGAACCGAGCAAGATAATGGCTACACCAGTCAAGCTATCAAATCCTACGGCCATCATAACTGGCACAAGAAGAGGATAGAAGGCCATGGTTTCTTCACCCATACCATAAGTTGTACCACCAAGGGCAAACAAAGGCATAAGAACCAAAATCAACATTTTTTCGCGACCCTTGTATTTCTTCACGATAGAAGCAATACCAGTGTCTAGCATACCAGTTTCATTGACCACACCAAGGAAACCACCAACCATCAAGATGAAGAAGGCTACGTCAATCGCTGCACTGGTTTCTTTAATCAGCGACCCTTCTTCTGGGCTAGTCCCTAGCATAGCACGAATTGGTGCCATCAAGACGTCCCAAATACCTTGAGGGTTTTGAGGTTGTGCTTTATAAACACCGTCTACAAAAGCCCCTGCTGGGATGATCCAAGTCATCACTGCCATAATCGCAATGATGATTAACAATACGGTATAAGATGAGGGCATCTTAAACCCTTTTTTCGCTTTTTCACTCATTTGCTTATCCTCCTAACGCAACAAAGTTTGAGTGACTCTTTCAAAAGGTTTATCTTTTAGAAAGCGCTTACCTATATGTTCATTTTATCATATTTAAGATTAAAAAACTAGTTTTTCCTAATCTTTTTTAGAAAAAACAAGGGGAGGATCTTTATACAAAATCCTGTAAAAATAAGATCTACTCCCCTCCTCATGTACATGAATTAGTCTTTAACGATAATTGTTCCACTTTCAGACTCAATCAAAGCGCCAAGGTTTTCAAGTGAAGTGATGACTGCTTTTCCTTCTGGACGACCATTTACAAAGGCGATCGCAGCTTCTACTTTAGGAAGCATGCTTCCTGGTGCAAATTGGTCTTGTTTGATGTACTCTTCCAATTGAGCGACATTGACATGTTCCAATTTTTCTTGGTCTGGTTTGTTGTAGTTTACAAAGACATAGTCCACTCCTGTCAAAACGATGAAGAGGTCTGCTTCTACCAATTCAGCCAAACGTTGGGATGCAAAGTCTTTATCGATAACTGCTTCAACACCAGTCAAGCTACCATTTGCTTCTTTCACAACTGGGATACCGCCACCACCAGCAGCGACAACGACTTGTCCGTCGTTCAACAAGGTACGGATGGTATTGATTTCTTTGATATCCACTGGTTTTGGTGAAGCAACAACTTTACGCCAGCCACGACCAGCATCTTCTTTGAAAGTTGCACCTGATTTTTCAGCTTCTGCTTTTGCTTCTTCTTCTGAGTAGAATGGGCCAATTGGTTTGCTGAGGTTAACAAAAGCTGGATCGTTCTTATCTACAACGACTTGTGTCACAACTGAAGCAACGTCTTTTTCAATTCCTTCTTCAAGAAGAGCATTTTGAAGAGCGTTTTGAAGCCAGTAGCCAATGCTTCCTTCAGTCATTGCAACCAATGAATCCAACGGGAAAGCTGGGTTCTTTTCAGAATCTGCTGCCAAGTGTTGGAGCAAAAGGTTTCCTACTTGAGGACCATTTCCGTGAGTGATGATCAAGTCATCCCCATTTTTGATTAATTTTACTAAGTGTTTTGCTGTTTCTACAAGTGCTTCTTGTTGAGCTTTTGCAGAAGGATCAGATGAAAGGATGGCGTTTCCTCCCAAAGCAACGACGATTTTTCTTGACATAGGTTTTCCCTTTCTATAAAAAATAGGGGCAGGACTAAAGCTAGCAGTCCAGCCCCTATAGCTGTTGGTATACGGTTATAAAGTCTTAAACTTTTGGAATGTACAAGTTACCAAGAGTAGCTGCCATCACCGCTTTGATTGTGTGCATACGGTTTTCAGCTTGGTCAAAGTGACGAGCATATTTGCTGCGGAACACTTCGTCAGTAACTTCCATTTCTTCTACGCCGAATTTTTCAGCAACATCTTTACCATAAACAGTGTTTGTGTCGTGGAAAGCTGGCAAGCAGTGCAAGAAGATCAAGTCTTCGTTATCAGCTTTCTTAACCAATTCCATGTTTACTTGGTAAGGTTTCAAAAGGGCAACGCGTTCTGCAAATTTGTCTTCTTCACCCATAGATACCCAAACGTCAGTGTAAAGTACATCTGCACCTTTCACAGCTTCGTCAGCATCTTCAGTGATCAAGATATGAGCGCCACTTTCTTTTGCGAATCCTTCTGCCAATTCAACAATTTCTTGTTCTGGGAAGAGTTCTTTTGGTGAGAAGATGTGTACGTTCACACCAAGGATAGCACCTGTTACAAGAAGGCTGTTTGCAACGTTGTTACGTCCATCACCACAGTACACAAGTGTCAAACCTTCAAGGCGTCCAAAGTTTTCTTGAACAGTCAAGTAGTCTGCAAGCATTTGAGTTGGGTGCCATTCGTCAGTCAAACCGTTCCATACTGGAACACCTGAGAATTCAGCCAATTCTTCAACCATGCGTTGGCTGAAACCACGGAATTCGATACCGTCAAACATACGTCCAAGAACTTTAGCAGTATCTTCTGTAGATTCTTTTTTACCAAGTTGGATGTCGTTTGCACCAAGGTATTCTGGGTGAGCACCAAGGTCGATGGCTGCAGTAGTGAAGGCTGCACGAGTACGAGTTGAAGTTTTTTCAAACAAAAGCGCAATGTTTTTACCAGCTAGGTAGTGGTGTTGGATGTTGCGTTTTTTAAGGTCTTTCAAGTGAGCTGAAAGTCCGATAAGGTATTCTAACTCTGCACGTGTAAAGTCTTTTTCTGCTAAAAAGCTACGTCCTTGGAATACTGAAGTTGTCATTAATTATCTCCTTTTATTATGCATGATAAGATCCTGTCAATCAGTTTAGAGGGCTCAGTTTAGACACTGAGCCCGTCTAACCTGTAGAAGGATGATTAGATTTCTTCACGTTCGAATGGCATTGACATACAACGAGGTCCACCACGACCGCGAACCAATTCACTTCCGCGGATCTTGATCAAACGAAGACCGTATTCTTCTAATTTCTTGTTGGTAACAGTGTTACGGTCGTATACAACTACCACACCAGGTGCGATTGTAAGAGTATTTGAACCGTCGTTCCATTGTTCACGAGCAGCAGCAACCACATTGCCATCACCACAAGGAATCAAAGTAACTTTTTCTACACCAAGGTTTTCAGCAAGCAATTCAGCCAAATCACCTTTTTCTTCAACGATCTTCAATTGTTCGTTTTCATAAGTTACAGAGAAGACGCGAAGGTTACCTTGGATTTCAGGGTGGATGGTGAATTTATCGTAGTCCACCATTGTGAATACTGTATCCAAGTGCATGAATTTACGGTTGTTAGCAAATTCGAAGGCCAATACTTTCTTGAAGCCAACGTTCTTCTTGAAGATGTTTACCAACAATTTTTCGATTGATGCAGCATCTGTACGTTGTGAGATACCAACTGCCAATACATCTTTAGAAAGTACCAACTCATCTCCACCTTCGATACGAGTATCTTCTTCACGGTTGTAGACAAGTTCAACTTTTCCACCGTAAACTGGGTGGTATTTGAAGATGTATTTACCATACAAAGTTTCACGGTTACGTGTATCTGCGTACATGTGGTTCAATGATACTGCATTACCAATTGTAGCAAATGGGTCACGTGTGAAGTACAAGTTTGGCATTGGGTCGATTGCAAATGGATAGTCAGATTCAACAAGGTCTGTCAATCCTTTTGCTTCTTCAGGAATTTCTGGAAGTTCAGCTTTTTGAACCCCTGCCATTGTTTTTTCAACCAATTCTTGGTTGTCTTCAATGCTGTGAAGCAATTCACGGATCGCAACTTTTGTTTGGCGTCCACGAATGTTTGCTTCTTCAAGGTATTCTTCGATGAACTGATCACGAATTTCTGGAGAAGTCAATGATTCAGCAGCCAACTGCTCAAGATAAAGTACTTCGATTCCTTCGTTACGAAGTGCTTCAGCAAATGCGTCATGTTCTTTTTGAGCATCTTCCAAGAATGGAATATCATCAAAAAGAAGACGTTCAAGATAGTCAGGCATCAAGTTTTCCAACTCTTTACCTGGACGGTGCAAACAAACTTTTTTCAGTTTTCCAATTTCTGAGAAAACATGAATTGGGTGTGTAGACATCTATAGTCCTCCTTTTTTCTTGCGGTTTAGCTTAGCTAATCCCGTTTACATGTTTCATTTTATCACCAATTGGTACCGCTTTCACAACCAATCTTCCATTACGAATGCCAAGAATTTGACACTTTTTTAAATATCACCCTTGTTTTATGAAAAATGAACCGCTTTCTTTGAATATTTTGCTAAATATATTCTTTTTGTGAGTAAATATTTTTTTATTTGATTTTTGAAACTTTTTAACGTTTTTGACAGAAAATAAAAGAATCCCTACTAGGCTTCTTCTTGAATGTAGACAAAGTTTATTTTACATAAAACACCTAGATGATTTTCAAAAAATGACTTTTATTATTTTTTCATTTAAGAAGTTTAAAAACTTTCCGCCGTGAGAAAAGTGCTTGAAACATGATTATTTCAAGCACTCGGGAGTTTTGAAACCTTAGGTTCAAAACTAAGTCATGGAACTTCGTAGAAGTTCGCTGACGTCCGTACTCACCTAAGGAAAGTTTTTCAGAAGACTTTATCTTCAATCCAAAAGAAGCCCTACTAGGCTTCTTCAAAACTATCTAAAAAGAATGGAAGATCAAGAAAAGTTAATTTCTTATGCTTGTACTCGATTCTCTCCTCTTCTAGGAGCTTCTTTAACACTTGATTGACGGTTTCTCTCGTCGTCGCAGCTAATCTAGCCAACTCCTTCATACTCATTGGAAAAGGAATAGTTGGCCCAGACTTTTGATAATCCTTACAGAGTAGAGCTAAGGATTGGATCACACGATCACTGGCACTGGCTGCAACCACATTGCGAAGTCGCAACTCCTGAAATTCCAATATTTTTGAAAGTTTTCTCGTTATAAAGAGAACTTGTTCCATACTGGACTGGACAATTTCCTCATAAAGCTGAACAGGAATACTGAAGTATTTAACGGTTGTCATGGAAGTGGCTGTATAGTGATAATTGGAATCTGTAAACATACCACCGTATGGGAAGACGGCTCCTTCTTTGATGTAATCCATATACGAGAAGGTATCTGAAGAGTCAAACTCCTCAATACGAACATAGCCTTTTACCACTAAAAAAATTCGATCGCGCTTATCACCGGCAAAAAATAGGATCTGTCCCTTTGGGATTTCTCTATAATGAATTTCTACAGCTAATTTATCAAATTTTTCAACTGGAATCGCAGAGAAAGCTGGATGGGAGCGAATCAACTGATAATCTTCTTTTGTAATCATTTCTATTCTTTCTTTGGGTTCTTTAGTTATTATATCATATTTATTCACTGACCTCAAAGAATGTCACCAAGATTTTAACCATGAAACTTATCTTTGCTAAGAAAAAACCTTCCCAAAACGTTTTTGGGAAAGGTTCTAAATCGTTAGTTGACATTTACACGGTGCCATTCATTAATCACATAGCAGAGTTGACCAAGTAAATGAAGACCGTAGCCACTGATCTCCGTACTTTCTGGAGTAGTTCCCCCTAGACCAGCTGTAAAAATCGAGATGAGGTAGGGTGTTTGTTCGTAAACGATGGCTTCGACATTGAGGGCTTCTGCTACATAACCAGGTTTTTGCTGAATGACTAAATCTGGTAAATACCGTTTGTAGTATTCATTCGGGAAGGACTCTCCGATCAATTCTAGCAAGGTCGCATATTTTTCTTTGTGATTCCAAAGATAGTCTAAGACTTGAATATAGTAATCAGAAGTCGTTTTGTTTTCAGGACTAATGGTTTTTATTTCTGCCCGGGATTTTCCATATTTTTTATACTTCTCATAGACATTGTCCATACCACCAAAGCGGTCGGCCAAGGCATATGCCGGCGTATTTTCTGAGTAGACAAGAGAATAACGCTGCATATCTGGAATCGTCATAGCGCCACCAAAGGCAGCTACATAATTATCGTGCTCTCCAAGGTACTCGTAGTAAGTATTGGTAATATCAAATTCATCCGTTAAGTTTAACTTCCCTGCATCGACTTCATCCACGACCAACATATTGAGGGGCAGTTTATAGGTACTTCCAGCTGTCATCGGCTGTAACTCATTCATTGAAAACTGTTGGCCTGTCGCAGGATTTTTGTAGGTAAAGGTAATTTGGGAAGGATCAATACCATATTCAGTCATATAGTCTTGTACAACTTCTACCAAGCCTTTATTGGCATAATCATAGACAAGACCCAAATTTTCCATGGTTTCACGATCTTGATCCATGACAGCTTGTTTCTCCTCAGGAGTTTTGACACGAGGAGGTTGGAGGGCTTGCTTCTCTTGCTTGGAGTCCACTGCTTGAGGCGTCGTTCCCTCTTGAGCAAGAGGCGAGGCAGGAGCCTGATAAAGATGGAGGTAAGTTAAAGCTCCAACTCCTCCTATACATAATAAAATCCCCAACACAATCATGATCGATCGAACATTAAATATTTTTTTCATATGAAGTTAATTATAAAAGATTCTCTTTAAAATAACAAGGTATTTCCAGTTCAGAAAACGATTTCTTGTAGAAGAAATTTTTTAGCGATTTCCAGGTCAATCCTTCTTCATATCCTAAGAATCCATCCCCTTTTGACTGTCTTATTTCCGCTTAAAGGATCCCATGATTAGTTTTGCCACTTCACGCGCAATGGTACGGAACAAGGAACTGATAAAGGAATCTTTGGCCTTTTCTAAACTAGATTTCCGCGGACGGCCCGGACTCCGTTTTTGACTGGCCTTCTCTTCTGCAACTCTTGCTTTATCTTCCTCTTCCCGCTCCTTTTCCTTCTCTTCTCTAGCAGATTTTTCAGTCAATTTTTCATAAGCTGATTCATTGTCTACTCGAACAGCATATTTTTGATGGAAAGGAGAGCTGGTAATCAAGGCCAACTGTTCACTCTCGTTTAACAAATCAAAACTCGATTGTGGAGACAAAATATAAGAACGTTCCACCACACTTGGTTGCCCCTTTTCATTTAGGAAGGAGACGAGAGCTTCCCCTGTTCCCAACTCCGTCAAGACAGTTTCCGTATCAAATTCTGGGTTTGGTCGGAAGCTTTGAGCAGCAACTTTGATGGCCTTCATTTCCTTTGGCGTATAGGCACGCAAGGCATGTTGGACACGATTCCCAAGCTGGGCCAATACAGACTCAGGGAGATCTTGAGGATTCTGTGTGATAAAGTAGATTCCTACTCCTTTAGACCGGATAAGGCGAACGACTTGCTCAACTTTTTCCAGGAAGAGCTTGCTAGCATCATTAAACAAGAGGTGGGCTTCATCAAAGAAGAAGACAAATTTAGGTTTTTCTAGATCTCCAACTTCTGGTAAGGTCTCGAACAGACGAGACAACATCCAGATCAGGAAGGTTGAATAGAGCTTAGGGGAGTTGAAGAGACGAGTCGCTGATAGAATGTTGATGTAACCTCGTCCACTGCTATCCAATTGCATAAAATCTTGAAGGTCCAAGGCTGGCTCTCCGAAGAATTGATCTGCACCCTCTTGCTCTAGCACTAACAAGCTTCGTTGAATAGCTCCTACTGATTGTTTACTGATATTTCCGTATTGAGCGGAATATTCTGAGGCATGGTCATAGACTTCCTTCAAAAGACTCTGCAAATCCTTCAAATCAATCAAAGGCCAATTTTTTTCTTTGGCCAATTTAAAGACGATGGCCAAAATCCCTGTTTGCGTTTCGTTGAGGTCCAACAAGCGCGCTAGCAAAAGAGAGCCCATTCCTTCAATCGTTGCACGGACCGGATGGCCTGCTTGACCAAAGACATCCCACAAGCGAACTGGAAAAGCTTGAGGTTCAAAAGGATCTGTAATACCAAGTAGTTTATAGCGCTCTTCCATCTTTGGCGTCCATTGTCCTGCTTTAGCAAGACCTGAAAGATCTCCCTTGATATCTGCTAGAAACACCGGAATCCCTTGCTGACTTAATTTTTCAGTTATGACTTTTAGGGTCACGGTTTTCCCTGTACCAGTAGCCCCTGCAATTAACCCGTGGCGGTTGAGCATTTTTAGATAAAGTTGCGTATCCACTGCTCCTTTTGTAATCGTAATACTTGTCATTTTCATTCTCCCTTTTGTTGAGGTACAGTTTTTTTCAGAAAAAGTGATACGGCTTCTTTCTTATGTAGGAAGCCTTTCTCCTCACTTTCACATACTCTTCTAGTGTATCATTTTCAGGTATAAACGCAAGAAATATCCCTCCTAAAATGGGGTATTCATTTGAGACTATGTTGGCCAATTTGAAAAATAAAAAGCCTGAATCGAGAAGCTCCTTTAAGGGACCTCTTGATTCAAACTTTTTTATTATGAAAGCTTATTTAGCTGCTGCGTAAAGCTCGTCAACTTTGTTCCAGTTAATCACTGAGAAGAAAGCTTTGATGTAGTCAGGACGAACGTTGCGGTATTTCACGTAGTAAGCATGTTCCCAAACATCCAAGCCCAAGATTGGTTTCTTCCCTTCTGAGATTGGTGTGTCTTGGTTTGCTGTTGAAGTCACTTCAAGCTTCCCTTCTTTGTTCACAACCAACCATGCCCATCCAGAACCGAAACGAGTGGTTGCTGCTGCAGTGAAAGCTGCTTGGAATTCTTCGAATGAACCGAAGGCTTCATCGATTGCTGCTGCAAGTTCTGCTGAAGGAGCTGTCTTTTCAGGAGTCATCAATTCCCAGAAAAGAGCGTGGTTCAAGTGTCCACCACCATTGTTGATAAGCGCTTGGCGGAGATCAGCTGGGATCGACTCTACATCTGCCAACAAAGCTTCAAGGTCTTCACCAATTTCAGGGTGTTTTTCAAGAGCTGCATTTGCATTGTTTACGTAAGTTTGATGGTGTTTATCATGGTGCAAGTGCATTGTTTCAGCATCAATGTATGGTTCCAATGCATCGTATGCGTACGGAAGATCTGGTAAAATAATTGCCATGGAAAATACCTCTATTTCTTTATGTATATAAAAATGATAACGCAATCATCAAATTTATTCAACTATTCTGCTTACACAGATGGGTTAGCTAGCTTTAGTACAGCCAAATCAAATAGATAATCTTTCTCATAGGTTCCCGATTTCATTTGGAAGTCGGTATCAATCAAAAGACAAATCGCCTGCTCCAAATAGCTTAAAGATATCCCTCTACTATCTCTTAGAGCAAATTTGACTTGATAGGGATTTACTTTTCGACCGGTCAGCTCTGATAGGTCTGAAACGATTTGGGATTCTGTTCGTCCCTCTTGCTTCAACAGCTTGACCTGTGTGTAGATGCGGAACTGACTCAATAAAATGGCTAAAAGCTTGATTTCATCCTCTCCTTGCAGCCGAAGGTCCTTGACCAAACTGCGAGCGGAATCAATTTGTTTCTTTAGAATCATCTGGATCAGATCAAACAGATTATCTTGGAGTGTCTTCAGAATAGCCTCTTCTATATCTGTGATAGTGATGCTTGAAGCTCCCTTGTAGGTTTTAAGAAACTCCAAGTTTTTCTGAATCTCACTAAAATCAAAGCCAGATTTGATCAAAAGTTGGTCGAAGGCTTGTGAATCAATCGCTAGCCCTAGAGACTTGATCTCTTCCGCGAAATGGGCACGCAACTCCTGTTCCTTTAATTCAGTTGCTTCTAGCAACTGGGCATCCCTTTTTAAAAGCTTGACAATTCTTCGTTTGCTATCCAGTTTTCCTTCCGCAATGACAATCAAGCGAGTTGTTTCTAAAGGTGCTGATAAGTATCCTTCAAAGGACTGCAATTCATCATCCGTCAGGTATCTTTTTTTTGCGGTCGTCACATCGACAAAATGATCCAAAATCACTATTTTTTCGTCCGCAAAAAATGGAAGGCTAACCAAGTCAAGCTCGACTTCAGAATAAGCTGTTTCCTTCATGTCAAAATAGGAATAGTTCAAATCAGACGAATCGTAGCCAACTTTCTTTAAAAGTTGCTCTTTCATCCACTCAAACTGACCGATGTCATCCCCTGATAAAACCAGGATAGGAGGAAGGTTCTCGGCACTGATTTTTTTAATTGTTTGTAAAGCCTGCATGTTCTGAAGGTACCTCATTCCACTCTCTAAACTGATGCTGGGGCTGTTCCGATTCCATTTTCTTTTCAAGCGGAGCTTTCTCTAGTGGAGTTGGTGGAGCCGAAACAATCTGGGGAATAGCTGAAAAACTGTTGGGATCCATCAAATGGGATGGCATACTTGGCGAAGAGACCTCGGGACTCGTCGAAGCAAATCCTTGAGAAGCATTCTGGTCCGGTTGTGCAAGTCTAGCACTTGGAAGGACCAGGAGACAAGCCAAGCAGAGCAAACCCGCAAGAGCTAAGACTAGAAAAATGGAAATAGGAGATAAAAGGTAGAGCAAGATAGGGCCTAGAAATAGGAAAATCAAAGACCAATGAAGACCTGCATCTCTCAAACGCCGAACGACTACTGCTTGCTGGGGAACAAAAATAAGATAGAGATAAAGGAGAAAAAAAATGCTGAACCAAGCTGAAACGTCCATCCCGGTCAAGGGAATCACCTCTTCCTCTGATTTCGAATTTGAAAAGAGTAAGACCAATTGGTAAATCCAAAATGGACTTGTAAATAGTAAATGCCAGGCTTGGCTGATCCAAAATTCTTTTCTATCTGATCTTCTTGAAAAATCAGCATATTGCGTCCAAAACAACTGTAATGATTTCATACTTGTAACCTCATTTCCTTGACTTTATCATAGCAATTTTCAAGCTAGAAATCAAACAGCTCCTATCGAACGGTTTCAATCGTCCACTGATTCCACCCTCTAAAACGAATCGCTCCTTGCTGGTCTGTACGAAAAACAGTCATTTGTAACTCTTTGAAACGCTCCAAGGTTTCCTGATGAGGGTGCTGATAACGATTTTTTTCGCCTGCAGATATCAGGGCAATTTTTGCTTGTATTTTCTCTAAGAAGGCAGGGTGAGAAGAACCCTTAGAACCATGGTGGCCTGCTTTGAGGACATCTACGCGCAGTTGAGGATAACGGGCTAACAAGGTCTTTTCCCCTTCTTCTTCTAAATCTCCTGTAAAAAGGAAGGACAACCCATAAAAGCGACCATAAAGAACAATGGAATCGTTATTACTCCCATCTCCTATTTCTACCGGATAGAGGACTTCTGCACTCCCATCAAAGATCGACAATTGATCACCAGCCTCCAACGTTTTTACCGGTAAGTTCAACCGTTTGAGCAAACGGACAAAAGAGTCTTTTTTTAAGCTCCCCTTGGAAATGTTGATTTCCTTTATCCTAACCTTAGTCGCGAGCACTTCCAAATCTCCCATGTGATCTGTGTCAGTATGCGTGAGAATCATATGATCAATCTGGTCAATCCCCCTGCTCTTGAGATAGGGAAGCAGGGTCCGTTCTGCATTGCTAGTAGACCTTCGCTTCTTCCATGCCTCCTTTTGGCCAAAGTCCACTTTTCCTCCTGTATCAATTAGGATGGTTTTCCCACGCCAATCACGTAGTAAAATACTATCACCTTGACCAATATCAATGATAGTAATCTCATTTTCTAAAGGATGCTTCACAAGGGCAAATACAGAGCATACTAAGAGTAGGAACAGGTATCTCCATTTCTTAACCTTTCGCATCTCATAGAGACAAGCTAGCAAGCACAAGAGCAAGATGAAATAGTAAATGCTTGGCTGCCCGAAAACCAAGGATTGACTAGTGAAGCCCGCTAGATACTCCATACTTTTTTCCATCCAGACGAAGAAAGGATTCCAGAAGGTCAAGGGATACAGAAAAGAGAGGAGAAAAACGACACTCAGTCCTGGCAACAACAGAAGGTCAAATAAGAGAGAAAAAATGAAGGTTAGAGGAAGGGACCAGGGTTGGTATTCTCCAAAGAAAAAAAGGAGAAAAGGAAGAACCCCTAGTGTTAACACTAGACTCTCCTTGATGACTTTTCGGATTCCCTCCTTCTCCTCTTCAGAAGAGGTTAGCGTCAATACAAAGGCGTAGGCGCAGGATAAGAGACCTCCAGCAGTCAACAAGGAGGATGGTAAAAGAAGGACTAACAAGAGGAGAGTGACCCCCATATTCTCCATTCCTTTGAGCCCAGCCTGGGCCAGGAGTTTCTGTAAGAGGCTTCGAACGACCGAAACCGAAAAGCCTGTCATCCCAGCATAAAGAAGCGAAAACGGATAGAGGAGGTAGGCAACCTTTTCCTGCTCCAGTCCCAAACGTAGAAAAAAGCGTCTAAAGGCTTCTAAGAAAAAGGCAACCTGCATGCCCGACAAGGCAAACAGATGGATAATACCCAAGTTCGAATACAGCTGGCTCATTTCTTCAAACTCTACATCTAAAAAACCAAAAAGCAGGCCTGTCATGTAGTGACTCATGGGCTGGGGAAAATGCTGGTGAACCCATACAAGGGCCTTTCGCCTCCAACTAGACAGCAACCCTATGAAATCTCTAGGCTCAGCAGGTCTCTTTTCAAGAATGTGACTGATTTTCAAAAGGTGATAAATCCCTTGTGTTTTCAGATAAGCCTGGTAATCAAAGCCCATAAAATTACGCTGTTTTGTCGGTGTTTCCAATTCCCCTTTGATCCGTAATTCTAGCCCCTGATCCAGGTGTTTAAAATAGGCTTGTTCTTCCTCTGACTGAAGCTGGTAGAAAACCTGAAAAGTACGGCTACCTGACTTGGCACGAAAGGATAAAGCATCTCCATTCACCTTGATGGTATCCGGTAAAAGCTGAATGACCCTTGGGACCCTATGATCGCTTGACTCTTGTTTTCCCTGTTCGATCCGGAAAGCAAAACAAAGGGCAAAGAGGGAAAGAAACCCTATGAGGCACAGAAATCGTTTGCCATCGTAGCGTCTTCTAAACAAGATGAAGAAGGCCAGAAGGAAGATCGAAGCAAGCCAGTGTCCCTTGTACATCCAATAATAGAGAGCTAAAACCGGCAGGGTGAGATGAAATGGATGAATGTTGAGACTTCTAATCCACTGTAACATGCTCTTTTAACTTTTCTAACGTCTTTTGGCCAATCCCAGAAACATTTTTCAGTTCATCAACAGACTGAAATTTTCCTTTTTCCTCTCGATAAGCAATGATATCTTGGGCTCGCTTTTGACCTATCCCAGAAATCGTCTGTAGTTCTGCTTCTGTTGCCGTATTGAGATTTACCTTTCCATCTTTTGACTGCTTTTCGCCACCGGTCGTCCCAGCAGATGCAGATGCGGACGCAACAGGCGCTACCTCCTCTCCATTCTTAGCAACATAGACGATGGACTCATCCTCCAATTTTTGCGCTAAGTTGACGGATTGGCTGTTGGCTTCGTCTGTCATCCCTCCTGCTTTTTGGACAGCATCATAGACCCGGCTCCCCACTGGAAGTTCGTAGACCCCTGCCTGTCTAACAGCACCCTTCACATCCACCATAATTTTCTCTTGAGAGGAGTCCGTCTTTTCCTCACTCCTCTGTTGAGAGCTAGAAGGGAGGCTTGTCTCTTCCTTAGGAGAAGTCTCCTGATCCACCATTTCTAACTGGGAAATGACAGTTTCCGGTGCTTGTGGAGGTTGCTTAGGCCAAAAGAGAAATACTCCTCCCATTACTAGCCCCACAGCAGCCAAACCTAAAAACAGTTTATATTCCTTGATCTTCTCAATCCACGTCTCCATAAATACCCCTTTTATTTTTATTATTCGTAAAAAATCGAAGAAATAAAAAAAGAATGTCAAAAATCACATGATTTTTGACATTCTTGTTCTCAAGAAAACTCATTAGTCCTTCCGATGCTTGTCTGGATCCCAAACGAAACTTGCGATATAACTAAACAAGAGGGTCAGTAAAGCGACAACCAAGACAAATGGCAACAATAAAAACTTCAATAAACGGATGAGGATAAAAGGTTTCCGGTCATTGCGCAGTGCCTGAGATTCCGCATCTAAGCGATCAAACTCAGCCTGGATACGTCTTGCAACTTCTTCCACTCCCTCATCATTCATTTTTGCAATATCAGAGATATCAATAGGGTGCCCAAAGTTCATGTCAACCCGTTCACAGGTCGCTAGTCCTTTCAAAGTCATTGGACCCGTATAAGTGACAGGCATAATACGTACCTTGGCCATCTTGGCAATCACGGCAACTCCACCCTTAACATCCTGAGAATGGCGACTTCCACTTGGAAACATAATCAAGGAACGCTTGCTTTTTTTGAGCATATTCACTGGGTATTTTATCGCTGCTGCACTTGGATTTTCACGGTCAATTGGGAAAGCCCCGCACATGCGAATCCACCATCCAAAAATCCGATTGGTAAAGAGTTCCTTCTTAGCCATAAAGATAAATTGCTTGGGTTTGGTCGCAAAGGCCATGTAGACAGGATCCCACCAAGTTCGATGAGGAGCTACGAGAATGTAATTTTCCTCTTGGCTCGGAATCAGTTCCTTATGATGGTAATGAGCATTTCCATTCAGAACCCATAAAATAAAGGTCACTAAGCCACGTAAATAGGTATAAAACATGCTTTCTCCTTTGATAATTCTCTTGTTTATCCATTATACCTTATCCTTCTCTTCCCCGCAAATCTTTTCAAAAACTGGATGAGTCAACAAACCGACTGCACCTAGTCTTTTTCTTAAAAAAATGATATGATGTTTTTATGGAAATGAATGAATTAAAGGGATTAACCCATGAAGAGGTCCGCAAAAAAATACAGCGTGGCCAAACCAACGAATTTAAAGCGAATACCAGTACCAGTACCTGGCAAATCATCAAGCGCAATGTCTTCACCTTGTTTAATGCTTTGAACTTTGTGATCGCCCTCGCTTTGGTTGCGGTACAAGCCTGGAGCAACCTGGTCTTTTTTGCAGTCATCTGCTTTAATGCCTTATCCGGAATTGCCACAGAGCTCCGCGCTAAACGGATGATTGATAAATTGAATTTGATGAGTAAGGAGCTCGTCATTGTCATCCGAGCCGGGGAAGAAGAAACCATTGATCCAGAGAAAATCGTCCTTGGCGACCTGATTAAGCTATCAGCTGGAGACCAAATTCCGAGTGATGCCATCGTTCAAAAGGGAGTTGCTGAAGCCAATGAAGCCATGCTCACAGGAGAAAGTGACTTGGTTCTCAAGGAAGAGGGAGATGAACTTCTATCCGGAAGCTTCTTAGCGAGTGGTCAGGTCTACGCTCGTGTCAGTCGTGTGGGGGCCAATAACTATGCTAATAAATTAATGGTAGAGGCAAAAACTCTCAAACCCATCAATTCCCGCATTCTCTATAATCTCGCAAAAATCTCTAGTTTTACTGGAAAGATTATTATCCCATTTGGAATTGCTCTCTTCTGTGAAGCCTTTTTAATTAAACTGCTTCCAATGAAAGATTCTGTGATTACCTCTTCCACTGCTCTCTTAGGCATGTTGCCAAAAGGGATTGCCCTTCTGACAGTGACCTCTCTCTTGACAGCCGTGATCAAGTTAGGGATGCGCAAGGTCTTGGTCCAAGAGATGTACTCTGTGGAAACCTTGGCTCGTGTTGATACTCTTTGTTTGGATAAGACAGGAACCATCACCCAAGGAAAAATGACCGTCAAAGGCATTCACTCCCTGTCTGAACACTTTTCTGAAGAAACTATCGAAGTTATTCTCGCTGCCTATATGCAAAATTCTGAGGATAACAACCCAACTGCCCAAGCTATCCGCAAAGCATATGGCGAGTTAGAACACGCTTATACAGCCGAATCAATCATTCCATTTTCAAGTGATCGAAAATGGGGTGCCATGACTCTGACAAACTTGGGGACCGTTTATTTGGGGGCACCAGAAATGCTCCTCAAAGAAAATCCTCCAGCGGTATTGGAAGCCCAAGCCCATGGATCTCGGGTCTTGATCTTAGCTCGCAGTGTAGAAGCCATCGATATGCATGATTTGACCTTGCCAAGTGATGTAGAAGCGATCGCCGTCATTGAAATCCTCGATCCAATCCGCGAAGGGGCTGCCGAAACCTTGGATTATCTTCGCTCCCAAGATGTGGATCTCAAAATCATCTCTGGTGATAATCCTGTCACTGTTTCTTACATTGCTAAGGAAGCTGGTTTTGAAAGCTACGAAAGTTATATTGACTGTTCTAAGATTGAGGACGATGAGTTGGTGGACCTAGCTGAAAGTACAGCCATTTTTGGACGGGTTTCTCCTCATCAGAAGAAACTTTTGATTCAAACCCTCAAGGCCGCTGGTCGAACCACTGCCATGACGGGGGACGGGGTCAATGATATCCTAGCCTTACGAGAAGCTGACTGCTCCATCGTGATGGCCGAAGGCGATCCTGCAACCCGTCAAATTGCCAATCTCGTCTTGTTAAACTCTGACTTTAATGATGTTCCAGAAATTCTCTTTGAAGGTCGTCGGGTCGTCAATAACATTGGACGAATCGCTCCTATCTTCTTTATTAAGACGATCTACTCCTTCATTCTGGCGATTATTTGTATCGCAAGTGCCCTTTTATTTGACATCAACTACTTGTTGATCTTCCCATTTATTCCGATTCAGATTACACTGATTGACCAGTTTGTCGAAGGATTCCCTCCATTTGTCTTAACCTTTGAACGAAACATTAAGCCAGTGGAAAAACACTTCCTCAAACGCTCCTTGCATCTGGCCTTACCAAATGCCTTGATGGTTGTCTTTAGCGTCTTATTTGTTCGTTTATGGGGAGCTCATCATGGCTGGTCTAGCCTGGACATGTCTACCCTTTCCTACTACTTGTTAGGATCTATTGGCTTCTTGTCCGTTATTCGGGCTTGCTTGCCACTCAATATCTGGCGAGGTCTCTTAATTATCTTCTCTGTCTGCGGTTTCTATCTCTCTGCCTTTTACTTGAAAGGTCTGATTGAAATCGGAACATTGACAGCTGTGACCTTCCCAGTCTACCTTGCCTTGATGGCTCTCTTTACGGGAATCTTCATCTTGGCGACCATTTATCAAAAATATGAATTTGATTAAACAACTCTTGGATAAGGATGGAACAAAAGTTCTGTCCTTATTTTTTCTTATCCCTTTCTATGCTTTTCCCCGCCCTCTTTTCATGCTATAATAGAGCCATGAACGATATCGAATTAAAAGACGGCGAACGCGTCAACCAACTATTTTCAAGCGATGTGAAAATCATTCAAAACAGAGAAGTTTTTAGCTATTCTATTGATAGTGTCCTTTTGTCACGTTTTCCTAAGTTGCCCAACCGTGGTCTGATTGTTGATCTTTGTGCCGGCAATGGCGCTGTCGGACTCTTCGCTAGCACGCGCACCAAAGCAACCATCGTTGGAGTGGAGATACAAGAAAGACTCGCCGACATGGCAGAGCGTTCCATCCAATTGAATGACCTCTCCGACCGTATGTCCATGATTACCGATGATTTAAAAAATTTGCCCCACCATTTCCCTGGTAGTAAAATCGACCTTATTCTCTGTAATCCTCCCTACTTTAAAGTGGACGAGCATTCCAATTTAAATGAGAGCCCTCATTATTTGCTAGCACGTCACGAGATCACCACCAATTTGGACCAAATTTGTCAAGTGGCCCAACGGACTCTCAAGTCCAATGGCCGACTCGTCATGGTCCATCGTCCGGATCGCTTCTTAGATATCATTGAAACCATGAAACACTACAATCTGGCTCCTAAACGGATTCAATTTGTCTATCCCAAGGTCCATAAAGATGCCAACATGCTTCTCATTGAGGCCATTAAAGATGGATCGCGAGATGGTCTAAAAATTCTGCCTCCACTGTTCATCCATGAGGAAGATGGAAGCTATACGCCGGAGATTCATGAGATTTATTATGGAAACTAAAGCTTATATGTATGTAGTCCAGTGTGCAGATGGGACCCTTTATACTGGCTACACCACCGATATCGAACGCCGTATCAAAACCCACAATGCTGGCAAAGGCGCCAAATATACACGTCCCAGACTTCCTGTGACCTTGATCTACCAAGAGTCTTTCCCCGACAAAAGAGCTGCTATGTCAGCCGAAGCACTCTTTAAACGGAAGAGCCGAGAGGAAAAACTGACCTATATCAAGCATCAACAAACCAAGCTGGATCCAGAACAGAAAAAAACTAAATAATTGTTTGCACACTAAAAGGAGCCCCAAGAGCTCCTTTTTTTAATCATCTAGGATTCGTCATCAAGGGTCTTTAAAAAAGCCCAGTTTCCAACACTTTGGTTTCCATAGTCAAGCACCATAGAATCTAATAGGACGAATTCATTTTTTTCATAGAAGAAAACATTTTGCTGGGTACTGGTAATCAAACCTAGACGCTTACAACCTTTGGCCTTGACATAAGGTTCAATCCCGTTTTGGAGGAAATGACTACCAAGTCCTTGGCCCTGAACAGTTGGGCTCACAGCAAACATCATTAAATACCAGTCGAAGTTTCCGGATTTTTTCAAATGTTGCTCCGAACGCTCCACCAGGTCCAGATATTTCATTAATTTCCAAGGGCTAATGTAACGGAATAACTTGAAAATTCCATTTAGTAGGTAAGAGACCATTGAGAAATCTTTTTGTTGCAAGAGTCCTACAGCTATAATTTCTCCATCTCGTTCAGCAACTAGGCAAGTTTCCCCTTTGATGTAGAGCTTGACTAACAAGGTATGCAATAGATCAATAAAGGCCGGAAAGTATTCAGGCTTTTTTAAATCTTCTTTAATGACGGTTAAAAATGGATAATCCATAAAAGCATCAGCGCAGACTTTTCCAATTAGCTTGTACTCATCTAGCCTTGCTTCTCTATATACGATCCTTTCCATACGCCAACTCCTTCATTCTAATAAAACTATTATACTGTAAAACACTCTTTTTTTCGATTGTAATGTGAAATTATCACATAAATCCTTACAAATCAGAAGTCATTTGAATAGTGAATGAAAGCTTAATCAGATTTATGAACATTGGGAACCAATTTTTGATGAATGACGGAACTACTCCTGCATAGAAACAAAAAATAGTCCTTCTAGATTTTTCTAGAAAGACTATTTGATACGTTAGGAACTAAGAAAATTAAATACGCTCTTTCCAAGAAGTTGCGACTTGGTCTAAGACTTGGTTGAGCTCTTCAATATTGCGACGACCTTCGGTACGGAGCCATTCACGAGCTGCTGATTCCCCATTCTTGATGTAGGCTTCTACAGAACCAGCCCAAGTTGCACGGCCACAGAGGACTCCATTGAAGTTCGCGCCTGCCTCATGAGCAAAGACTAAGGTTTCTTGGAAGAGTTTTGCAGAAACACCGGCACTCAAGTAGATGTATGGAAGGTTGGTTGCTTCTTCTTGTTCTTTAAAGAAGGCTGCCGCTTCTTCACGGCTATGAACGATTTCTCCATCGCCAAAGCCTTCAACGTATTTGACATTGACTGGCACTTCTACCTTCAAGACATCGATGTTGAAGCGTGGGTCTGAGAAGACTTTCATAGCTTCGATGACCTTACGAGGTTTTACTTTCGCATATTCTACAGATCCGGCATCCGCAATAGTTTCATCATAAGCCAAGATTTCAAGGAAGAATGGAATTTCTTCTGCAGCACATTCTGAACCAATGCGTTCGATGTAGGCTTGTTTTTCTTGGTTGAGTTCTTCTGCACTATCCACATCATAGTAGAGCAAGAATTTCACTGCATCTGCGCCCTGTTCTTTGATGCGTTTAGCTGACCAAAGGTTAAGGCAGTCTGGCAGACGTTTTGTGCTAGAAGTGTCGTAGCCAGTTTTTTCATAAGCCAACAAGAGACCTGCTTCTGCATCCAAGACCTTGGTCGCTGGAAGGCCATACTCAGGGTCCAAGAGCATAGAAGATGCGAATGGCGTCAATTCTTCAGCCACCAAGACCTTCAATTCTTCCATTTGAGCTACTGTTGGTTCTGTGTCTTGATATTGAGCCATGAGGCGTTTCAAGGCACCACGTTGGTCAAAGGCCAAGGCTGAGATCACACCCTCTTTGGTGCTCAATTTTTCTAAATAGTTGCGTTTTTGTTCTGTTAATACCATCTTATACCTCTTTTACAATTATATTCTGATACAAATCATC
>NZ_JWAK01000034.1:0-9020 GCF_001069335.1 Streptococcus sp. 1171_SSPC | reverse complement strand
TCCTCAATCCTTGTCTGCTTCATTTTCTTTTACGAGATCGTTTTGTGAATCTTTTTCAGAGAGTTTTTGATCAATATACTTGTCAATGTTTTCATAAAATTCCTTGGTCGCTTCACTATCTAATGTTGGCGAGTTCTGAACTTGATTCACTTTCAATTGAACAGATTGAATACCGTAAGAGGCTTGTTTTTGGTGGAGTGTTTCTAATTCTTCTTCTGAAATCGGATCTCCAACAACCGTCAAGACCAATTCATTGTTACTTGACTTGTAGACTTGATTAATAACCGTATAATTGGCGAACTCTTTTCCTACAAACTGTTTGATCCCTTCTTTGCGCGCTTGTTCTATTGTCAGAGTAACTGCCGAATAGCTAGCTGGAAGAATCAACAATACAATCAAAGATATCAAGCCAATTCTCATTTTAATGCTCAGCTCTTTAAATGAAGTTAAAGGAGATTTTCTCATCAAAATTCTTGTTCCAACAATGTTGGCTAGCATGATAAAGACACAGTTGATCAAGAAAAGATAGAGAGCCCCCAATAAAAATCGTACATTCCCATTAGCTAAACCATAGCCAGCAGTACAGATAGGCGGCATCAGAGCTGTAGCAATGGCTACTCCTGGCACGATATTGTTTGCTTCTTTTTTCCTTGAACCGATCACACCAGCAATCCCACCAGCAATAGCAATGAGGACATCCCAAATGGTTGGAGAGGTTCGTGCAATCAACTCGCTACTTGCATAAGACAAGGGAGAAATCCAGAAATACAGAGTCGAGACAAGCAAACTGACCAACACTTGAGTCAATAAAACCTCTAGAGATTGCTTGATTAAACGCGTATCAAAAATAGCTAAACCGAATCCCAGTCCAACAATCGGTGTCATGAGAGGTGAAATCAACATGGCTCCTATAATGACAGCTGTTGAATTCATATTTAGTCCGATAGAGGCAATAAAAATTGCACACATCAAAATCGCTGTATCTCTCAATCGAACATGAAGGTCATCGTATAATTTCTCACGGTATTCCCGTGTTGAATAATTGGCAGTCATTTGTCCTCTCCTCTTTCCTTATTTAAATTGGTATAATAATTAAAAATAACAGCTGATAAACAGCCAAAAAATATGAGCCCATAAATCGTCAAGAAGACACTGGTAATCCTTCCAATCAAGGTCACAGCTAGGAGATCCCCGTAGCCGACAGTCGTCGAAGTCACAAAAGCATACCAAAGACCGTCTCCGTAATTTGTGATAGCAGGTTCAACTAGGAAAAGCACGCCTCCTGACCCAAAAACAAAGGTCACAAAACTCAGAGCAAACCGAGTAAAACCCGTAACCTGCATAATATGCCATAACATTTTTAAACGTTTCATTTGTTCTCCTTATTCATACTAGCTCCTGACCGAGCCGTTTTTTTCCAATAATCAAAGTGAAGATAGGACATGATCTCCATCAGAGAAAGATAGACAAACTGATAGATCTGATTTAAGCTGATTATCAACTGATATTGTTTGAAAAATGACTGGAAGAAAGACCAGATATGACTGTCTTGAATCAGTCCCTTCTTAATATCAGACAGGATATTAGCTAAAGCTCCCAAGGACTGAAACGGTAAATCCTTGACATTTATATAGATCCGGTCCACCACATCATTCAGACTGGTATCTTGGATGGCATGAAATTCTCCAAAGAGAACTCCTGCCGCTCCAAGAGTAGAAACAAATTCCACCAAATAATTTCTGAGGAAATTTTCTCAACCTTTTCCCATAATGTGTTTAGTGCCATCCATAACGATCCCAACCAGAAAAAGGAAAGAAAACAAGCAAAGAAATTTTGCCGTAAATCCCAAAAAGCTTCAAGACTTGGTGTTGTTGGTTTTTCTAACTCTAAAACCAAGATGGTCATAATAATTGCTAGAACAGCATCTGTCAATACAATTAATCTGTCTTTCTTCATCGGATTGCATCCCCTTTCTTTTTTGTAACATTCTATCTTATCGCATAATATTGGATATTCTTTCATAATCCGACTACAAACAAAAATAAACCAAAAAGTATGTCCCTATTATACTATATTTAACTCTAGAAGTATTCATCCATCTAATTAATAAATATATCATATTTCACAATAAGTGAATACTATCAAAGATTCATCCCCTTTCACTTCATCATGTAGTGTTGCTTAGATTTATCAAAAACAACCAAATTTGTATTAATTTCAAGTATCACCTAGTTACAAAAATTTGGGGTGAACAGAAAAAGCATCCCGTATTTTTGATACGAAATGCTTTCAATAAGTTTAAATAAGTTTTAACGTTTACTAAATTGTGATGCTTTACGAGCTTTTTTCAAGCCTGGTTTGGAAAGTATGGATTTCAGTTGGACTAAAAACAGCGTAATATCAAGGATTTTCTGAACAATATCTACTTTTTAATTTCATAAAATCTGAATCAATATTTTTAAAATAGGGGAATAGTTTAGGTCTCTAAGCATTAAAATAATACACCTAACTTTGGTCACCGTTTTTTAGTTATTCACTCTTTTTTCAGATAGTGTTTTTAAAGTTATGATGTAAAATGCCGCAATTAAAACACTATACATCATAATCGGAGGATAGACAATTAAAGATAGAATCAATCCCACTCCTTTAATTATTAGGTCAGGTATCAATAACTTCCTATATTGTGCGGTAGCTTCAAGTAATTCTTTCTGATCTATATTGGGTTTATCAATTACTTTATGTAAAAACCAGTTTGCTACCGTTGAAACAATAACGATCAGTCCATAAAAGAGCTGTGCCGTATGATTCATGAAATGACTACTAACTATTCCAGTAGCATAGGGCATAAATGAAACAAAAAATAAAAGATACAAATTCTTTCAAATTTCTCCCTTTTCAATTTGCCTAACTTGACCTGCATTACCTAGGTCGCTTTGCTTTAAATTATACTTTTTTCTTAAACATTTAATACGAGTAGGTATTTCTTGTGAGTAATTTTCATCAAAAAATTTCATATATAATCTCCCTATAATCATGGAAAAGTAGTAAAAATAGTTGTTATCCTAGTTGATTAAAAAAATCTCTGATTTCCTCATCTTTTATAAAATAATATATAATTTTCCCCTCTCTTCTAGTGTCCAAGATGTTTTGATTGGCTAGTTTACGAAGATGGTGGGAGGCAGATGCCATACTGAGATTTAATAAACAGGCTATATCGCAGACACAGAGTTCTTCGACGGCAAGGAGATAAAAGATGATATTTATCTGTTTATTATCGGTAAATTTTGATAAAATGCGAAGTGATTTTTGGACTTTTTCCTTTTCAAGGTAGTTCGTTGCGGTTGTAACATTTTGTTGATTTATAACATCCACTTGACAGATACTATCTTTTTTCATAATTTTTTCTCCTAGCCTAACACAGCCCATAGCATGTCAAAGCTGTTGTTTTCAATCAGGATATACATCCCCAATCCTAAATAGACAACGGCAATAAACCATCTGCTATATTTTTCCAAAGTTTCTCCAACAGAAGGGACTTGTGCTAATTTTTGGGCAGAAAAAACCAAGAGATAAATCATGACTAGAAAAGTAAGTAAAGTCACTATCAAATTCGCTAAATTTAAGGTGGTAAAATATGGGACAAAGACACCAATATTGTCAGCGCCACAACTTGCAAAAGTAATCATAGCGACTAGAAAAATCAGGTTTTTATTGTCTTTTCGCAAACCATCTTTTGCAATAGCTTCTCCATCAGAATCTCCTAAAAGCAAAACTTTGAGGCCTAGGAAAATTGGAATCAAACCGAGTAAACCTAAAATCTCTTTACTAGGAATATAATTTAAGACAAATGCAAAAAGCAAACTTAGGAATATTAGACTAACAGAGCCTAGAAATTGTCCTAAATAGATGTTAATGATGTCCTTTCTGCTTTTTCTTTTGGCAAAAAATAACATTAGGATAATAAGTAAGTCTACGGCTGTCCCAGAATACAGGATTATTGAAGTAACAATATTTTGAATCATAAAACACCTCATTCAAATATATTTTTGAATGTATTCTAACATTAACCTTTGTAGATGTCAACTTAAAATCCACCAATTAATAATTGCATGTCAATATTTGTATTGTGAAACTAGTTTCAGAAATATATAGTCTTAAAGTATGTCCACTGCCAATGGTTTTTTCAATATTTAAAAGGAGAGAACCAATTTGGTCCTCTCCAGGGTATAATTTTCCACCAACCCACTACAGTTGACAAAGAACCGTTATTCTCAAATGAGACAACTCCTTTTAGTTTTTATAACCTCAGCTTCTCGGTCTCTTACCTACTTTTAATAGAAAGACTACGAAGGACGATTCTTAAAGTAGTCAGATTGTGCAATATCGAAAGATTAGATGGGCTTAACCAATTTAACAACCCAAATCCAATTAAACTTCCATTTATTACAACTGTTTCTTGAATATTTCTTTGAATTAATTTCTGCAACGATTCAGATAAAGAATTCAATTCCTCGAAGAAATCTAAACGATTATCTAATAATAAAATATCACTCATCTGCTTAGAAATATCAGCACTTTCATTCATCACAACCCCAATATCTGCAAGCGTCAAGGCAGCAGAGTCGTTTAACCCGTCTCCAACCATCAAAATAGTTCGGCCAGCTTTCTGTAATTCCTGAACCAACTGAAACTTACCATCTGGTTTTAAATCAGTATAAACGTTGTCAAATGGCAGATCTTTAACCAACTCTTCTGTTCTAGCCAACGTATCACCAGTTGCCAGAATCAGTTTTTTCCCTTGGCGCTTTAGCTTTTTCAATGCAACTTTCGCCTCGCTTCTCAAGGGAGTGTGGATACAAAACATCCCAATTAATTCTTTCTTATAAGCCAAAAACAATAAATTGTAATGAGTCTTATATTGCTCAATCAAGGCCAGCTGCTCAGAACTAATTCTTACCTGTTCGTCTTGCATTAGTACATAATTTCCAATGACAACCGATTGACCATCAATTTGCGATTTAATCCCTTTGCTTGCAACATACTGAAGCTTGCCATGCATTTCTTCGTGTTCAATGCCTTCAATTTCAGCTTGTTTAACAATTGCATTGGCAATAGGATGATAGATATGTTCCTCCAAACATGCACTTATTCTTAAAATATCTTTCTCAGTATAATCTCCGAAAGGAAGAACCTTTTCAACCAAAGGATAACTCGTCGTGATGGTACCCGTTTTATCAAACAAGAAAGTATCCACTTCCAGATATTTTTCTAATACATCACCATCTTTAATAACCATTTCTCGATTTAGACCTTCCTTTATGGCCGTAAGGTAGGCTACAGGTGTGGATATTTTTAGAGCACATGAAAAATCCACCAATAAAAAGGAAATGGCTTTTGAAAACGAACCTGTTAACAGATAAGTCAAACCAGCACCTAAGAAGTTATATTTTACAACCTTGTCTGCCATCCTAATAAAATGACGTTGTTTTGTCTTCTTACTCTCTTCAGATTTTTTCATCAGATTGATGAGTTGCAAAATACGACTGTTTATCTGATTATCAGTCACACGAATTCTTAACTCTCCTGTTTCCAAAACAGTATTCGCACATACAGAATCTCCCTCTTTCTTTTCAACAGGGAAGCTCTCTCCAGTCAAGGAACTCTCATTGACCATGCCTAATCCTGAAACCACTTGGCCGTCAAACAAGATTTCATTACCTTGGGAGACAACTAATACATCACCTACTTGAACATCAGAACTCTTGATGCTGATGACCATGTCTCCCCGCACTAAGAAAACATCACTTTCTTTAGCAAGAAGGCTTTGTTCCAAATCTGTTGCTGTTTTTTTTAAAGACCACTGATCCAGATGATTACCCAAATCAAGCATAAACATGATGTTGCTAGCTGTCTTGGATTGGTTCATAAACAAGGACAACAAAATGGCCGAACAGTCCAAGACCTCCATGGTTAGTTCCTTGCGCGCTAAAGTTTGATAGGCTTCTTTGACATAACCCAAAGCCTGATAACAAGTCCAAATATAACGAATAGGGTAGGGTACAAAACTTCGAAACAGCAAACGCTTAATCGCTGCACCCGATACAATTGAATAAGCACTCTCTTCTCTACGAATGGGAAGAGTCATCAAGTCCGAAACTTTCCCCTTGTCAATTTTTTTTAAAAAGGCCTCTGCATTTTCTAATACAGAGAAGCCTTCTTTCATACGTAGAGTAAAGTGCTGCTGATCCATATAAAACTGAATAGAGTCGATCCCTTTTTCATCTTTAGCCAAGGAACGAAGATAATCTTGAATATCCAAGGTCAGTGAAAACGAGGACGATAATCGGATATGTTGATATCCTCTGTGTAGCACTTTAAAAGACATATTATTCACCTGTCAGGCTATCTAATTGTTCTTCTTTCTTTTCCTGTTCGTATAAATATTTAGCGTCTTGTAAAACATCATCACCGTGTTGTTTTACAACAGAAACAGATGCATCCAGTCCATCTTTCAATTTGTAAGCTTTAGCCAAGGCCTTAGAATAGCCTTTCTTAGCTTCTTTACTTGCTAAGACTTTCAAGCCAAGCGTCCCAAATGCTACCCCTCCTAAGAAGAGAGATGATTTTTTCGCAACTTTTACGACGTTTAATACTTCTTTTAACATGTTTATTTCCTCCTTGTAACTATTGTAGCGAAAAATGACAGCAAAAGCAATTGCTGATATCTGATATATAGATAAAATTCTCTATACTGATATTTAATTATATTATGATGAAAACAATATACTTTATTTTTTGATACTGTCAATAATTATGTGTAAACACTTAAGTAGAGTTACGGAGTGTTAATTAAATAAGCTTTCAAGTGTATCAGAACATTGACCAAACCCTTTATGGATTCGTTGACTTTGCTTGAAATTATAATCTTCAAACAACGTAACTAAGTAACGTTCCAGAGCCTCCTCATTAGGAAAAAGAACCTTCTTTTTCGTTTGATGTTTGATTTCTTTGTTAAGAGACTCAATGAGGTTTGTCGAATACATGCTGTGCCAAATCTGGTAGGGAAACTGATAAAAAGTTAAAAGATTATCCGTCTTCTCCAGACTTTCCATGACTTTCCTATACTTTGGTTTCCATTCGGCGAGAAAGTCCTCTAAAGCTTGTCCTGCCATTTCTAAATTTTCAGCACGATAAATCATTATAAATTGCCCCAGAATAACCGCTCTATCTGCTCGTTTCACTTTACTAGCTAGATTTCGACTAATATGAATTAAGCAACATTGTTGTTTAGCTAATGGGTGAGCCTGACTGATAATCTGCTCAAGCCCCTTAAAGCCATCTGTAACTACAAGAGAAATCTGTTGGATTCCTTGGTTTTGAAGCTTGTCTAACAGGGTGGACCAAGAAGCATTGTTTTCTTGAGGCAACTGTGCATAGCATATCTCTATGCGACTAAAGTCGCTAGAGCTATCCTAATTGCGCACCGCCAGTTCTCATAGAAAAAAACACCTTGCAAGATGCAAAGTGTTTTCGTTTGTATTCTGCTGTCCAGCAACGAATTAACGTTTAGAGAACTGGCTAGCTTTACGAGCCTTTTTCAAGCCTGTTTTCTAGTATTTTTATATCTATTGGCAGATTATCCGACTTATCCCCATCAACATCTGACTCTAACTCAACCTCTGAAGAAATCCTAATATTGCGTACTTTGATATATTCGATATTATTGTTACCTACTAGATCCCCTTTTTAATAAATCTGGGATAGCCGATAATTTAGAAATGATGGATGAATCCTTTAAAATCAAGATATTTCCATATTCATCTGTATTTTCATCAAATAGTTTTTTGTCTGCATAGTAATTGGATAGAAGAACTAAGACCTGAGTAGCTTCACCTTCATAATTGCCATTTTTGCTTTCAAAAGGTAATAATTGCTTGTTCATAGCTTGGCGAATCAGTTGCACCAGCCAAATTAATTGTCTTGACCGACGAATAAAGCGACTTCTTTCAAGGATTCGACCATAAGGAAACAGTTGGCAGATTCTATAAAAGTGTCGATGTGATTCGGCACGCTCATCAGACTCGCTACACAGAGCTGGTACATAATATCTGCTATAATTTTCTGGAAGATTTGGTCAAGCGGTCTTTTAGCCGTGTGACAGGCATACAGGAAAAACACTATTTATTTACTTTTTGCACGGGAGGCTTTAAGATGTTGCTGGACGCCTTTCTTGATAATCACTCAGAGTCGCCAGAGTGTCTGGGCTGGGATATGGCAAAGATATACCGCTGCCTGAAACTGTTCTTTGACGCTGATAAACGCGACATATCAATTAAAATGTCGCACTAAAATGATTGAAAAGTGATTGAAACTGTATTATAATGAACGTATATATTTAGAAAAGAGGTACTAACTATGGAAAACCTAGTAGTTTCAATCTTTAACACTGAAAGCGAAGCTTATCAGTCCTTTGCGGATTTGAAGGCTTTCCGCCAAACTCAGACGACCAAGGTTGCTCAAATCGCCTTGGTCAAAAATGAAAACGGTCACATCGTTGAAAAAGAACGCTATGACTTTGAAGATTCAACGACGGATGCAACCCTAGAAGGTGGCTTGCTCGGTGCAGTTATCGGGCTTTTGGGTGGTCCTATCGGCGTCTTGTTTGGTTATGGTATGGGTAGCCTCTATGGTTTGGCTGCTGGTGATGGCATTGATACGGCAGAAACTGGCCTGATTGACGTTGTTTCTCAGAAATTGACTAACGGTGAAACAGCCGTTGTTGCCTTGGTGCAAGAAGACAACGAAGCAGTCATCGATGCTTACTTCACCAAGTACGACACCCAAATCATGCGTTGGGATGTAGCAACCGTCGTAGCCGAAATCGAAGCAGCTCTGCAAGTCCAAGAAGACCTCTACAACCAGGCACGTGCACAAATGAAGGCTGAACGTAAAGCCGAACGCAAGGATAAACTTGAAGAATTCAAGGCAAATGTCAAAGCAAAATTTGACAAATTGAAAGC
>NZ_JWAK01000033.1:0-7459 GCF_001069335.1 Streptococcus sp. 1171_SSPC | reverse complement strand
GCTTTCAATTTGTCAAATTTTGCTTTGACATTTGCCTTGAATTCTTCAAGTTTATCCTTGCGTTCGGCTTTACGTTCAGCCTTCATTTGTGCACGTGCCTGGTTGTAGAGGTCTTCTTGGACTTGCAGAGCTGCTTCGATTTCGGCTACGACGGTTGCTACATCCCAACGCATGATTTGGGTGTCGTACTTGGTGAAGTAAGCATCGATGACTGCTTCGTTGTCTTCTTGCACCAAGGCAACAACGGCTGTTTCACCGTTAGTCAATTTCTGAGAAACAACGTCAATCAGGCCAGTTTCTGCCGTATCAATGCCATCACCAGCAGCCAAACCATAGAGGCTACCCATACCATAACCAAACAAGACGCCGATAGGACCACCCAAAAGCCCGATAACTGCACCGAGCAAGCCACCTTCTAGGGTTGCATCCGTCGTTGAATCTTCAAAGTCATAGCGTTCTTTTTCAACGATGTGACCGTTTTCATTTTTGACCAAGGCGATTTGAGCAACCTTGGTCGTCTGAGTTTGGCGGAAAGCCTTCAAATCCGCAAAGGACTGATAAGCTTCGCTTTCAGTGTTAAAGATTGAAACTACTAGGTTTTCCATAGTTAGTACCTCTTTTCTAAAAATTACACATACATTATAACACATTTTTCTTTTTTTGAAACTACTTTTATGCGACAATTTACATGATATGTCGCAATTTGTCAGCGTCGAAGGACTGGTGCAGGCAGCGGTATATCCTTGCCATATCTCGGGCCAGACACTCTGGCGACTCTGAGTGATTATCAAGAAAGGCGTCCAGCAACATCTTAAAGCCACCCGTGCAAAAAGTCAATAAATGGTGTCTTTCCTACAAATCCCCACCACTGATAGGGGGTACGAACATACACGAAAGTATGGCTAAACCCATGATACGTATAATGACGGTTGAACTGATTAATCCCTATATCCGTCATGTGGAACATAGCACGTAGTACCTGGGGCGGAGTAAAAGTAGTCGCTAGCGATCTTAAAGTTGTCGGTGACTAAGCATGAAAAAACAACATGAAGATTGACTACTTTGCTGTAACATCAAAGATGTCCCATCATAAAAGGTACTAGAAGAGATACTGCTTATTACTCAAGATGGGTTTGCCCTAAAGTCTCTTAAACAATAAGGTGAATTTTGAGATGAACTTTTCAAAAAAACAACTTTCCGAAAAATTTGTCTTTTTCGGAAAGAAGTATCTCAATAGCAAAACAACCCCTATCCCTTGTGGCTCTAGGTTTTTTTCGTGGTCTATCGTCCACAAATCAAACTGAAATGACCTCAGAATGTCCGTCTCAGCATCAAATATGCACGATTTTTGAATAAAATCAGCCCTTTTTCATCAGCGATCAAAAAAGTCCCTCCTGGAGAATTTTAGGGAAGAAAAAACCCTGCAATCAATTTTAAGCTCTGAAATGCTTATCATTTACAATAAAAAACGAAGAGAAAAGTCTTCCGAGGTAAATATACCACCTCGACGATTAAGGCTCTTAAAACACGTTATATTGCCTTAAAAACGACACAAAAAAGCAAGATCATTTTGACCTTGCTTTTTTACTCTTATTTCAAATCAAATAAAGAGAGAGCATATACTCTCTCTTTACATTATCTGCCTCCGATTTTACTTCTCAAGAAATTTGTCATTTTAAATTGTTCTTTTAAATTTATTAAAATGAAAATCCTCACTTCTAGAATTTCTACTAGTTATAGATCATTATTTATTCTTCTTACTAGAAAACAATCGTTTCCACCAGCTTTGTTTTGTTTCTAAAAGTAGAGTTTCATTTTTTATCGTAAGTGCTCCAATCAACTGGAGTTGATTATTATTAGTCTCTAACATATCAGCAATTTGTTTATCTTTTTGCTCAATTTGAGAAACATAAAAGCTACGTTCAGTCTCAAAATCAGCACGAATTTGCTCAATTTGCTCGTGTAGAACTTCTGCTACACGATTGCTAGCATAATCTACATTGCTAGTATCTGTGTAGCTTTCTTCTACAATACAGCGATCGACTATGTATTGTGTAATTGTTTTATTCTCATTTTTAGCTAGTTCTACAAGTTTCTCCTTTTGTTCTTTTGAAACTCTCACACTGATTTGAACGCTCATTTTTTCTCCTAGGTGTATTTATTTGCTACACAAACATAGCACTATGTATAGATATATTGTAGCATATTCTATACAATTCTACACACACAATTCCATGAAAACACTTAAACAATCAATTTTAAAAAGCATTTTAAAATTGATTGTTGTCTTCCTTCTTCTGTTAATCTGGTTATAGATGTCATAGTATATTTTTATTTTTTTGAGAAAGTATTTATCGAGAATCGATTTTAAGCTCTGAAACGCTTATCAGTTGCAATAAAAAACGATATGGACTATCTTCCGAGGGTAAATATACCACCCCCACAATTAAGGCTCTTAAAACACGTTATATTGCCTTAAAAAAACGATACAAAAAAAGACGGCTTAAACGTCGTCTTTTTTCATATTCTCTATTTTTGTTTTCAACTCGTCCGCGTATTTCTGTTGTTCAGGGGTCAAAGGTTTCTTTTTATAGCCAGGATTGTAGTAGTCCGGCACGTTTGTTTTCTTGCTTGATTTTGATTTATTAGCCTTTTTCGGTTCTGATTTTGGTTTGTTAAACTTGTCTGGATCATACGTGCCAGCGACTTCTTTTTTCCAAGTGAATTCATACGCTAAAACTGGATTTCCACGCTTTTTTGACTTGATTTTTTTAACCTTTAAATCCTCAAAATACGGGGATAATTGTTTTAAAATCGGAGTGATAACCGCCCTATCGATTTCGCTTGATTTATAGCTACTTGGCATATCTAACAAAAGTTTAAATTCATCAATCTTGAACTCTTTTCGTCCAACCGTTCGCCATTGCTTGAGAAGTCTGTAAGCAGTTTTTGCGTAAGTCGAGCGAATGGAAGTAAACTCTTGTAGCTCGTATTGAGTGAAATTTGCTGATAACTTATTCAAAATATACTCAAAAAGAGGGGATACAGAAACTTGGGCTTGCATGTCTGACAAATCCTCTTCCCATTCAACTTTAAACCGTGTAAAAAGTGGCATGTACTCGATAGAATTCTTTGTTTTCTCGATGTATCTTAATTGAGAAATGTTATTTGCTAGACTGTCCATTGTGTCGTAAAATCGCTTATTGTGTTCGATAGAATAGTTTGCCAGTTCTGCTAACTGATATTTATCGAAAACAAGGTCAGAAGTGTCTTTATCCCTTGCTTTTGCAATAATCGCAAAAAAGAAATTCATCTCTTCCGCTGTCCATTTTCTCATGATAACTGTGTTTAAATCATTGTGATGCTTAACTACTTCATTAGCCATTAAGAACTCCTTTTCATTTCTTCTTAATTATACCACTAAAAACTTTATAAAGCAAATATTTATATTTGTTCTTAATAAACCGACATTTCTACACCCATAAACCGACATTTCTACACCCATAAACCGACATTTCTACACCCATAAACCGACATTTCTACACCCATAAACCGACATTTCTACACCCATAAACCGACATTTCTACACCCATAAAACTCTAAAACCCTTGGCGCTCTAAGGATCGCGGAGCTGTTAAATATATTATTAAACATTAAATTAAATATATATATAAAAAGACTCGCTACGCTCGTTTTTCCTCTATCCATTTTCTTTTTTAAAAATCTTCTTGACTGGTTTATCCAAGTGAACCATGTTCGCTACGCTCACGCACCAAGAGAGCTTCGCTCTTTAGGGCTTACGCCCTCGCTTATTAGCAATCAATACAACTAAACTGGTTAGATACAGTTAATACAGAAGCTCTAACCCTTTGTAGCCCTTGGATTGATACAGTTAATACACTATCTCTGCACTTGAAATGTGTATCTTCCCCTTTTACCGATATTTTGTACTTGATAAAACTCGCAAACCCTTGATATGATTGGGTTTTTGAGGTGTTGAGACGAGCGTTCTGACGCATTTTCGTTTACTTTACCCCGCATTTTGGTGTACTTTAACAAATAGAATCCCTTTGTTATAGGGTTTTTAGGCCCTTAAATCCCTTCCTACTATTACTATTACTATTACATACTGAGGAGGAGAAAAGAATAAAGGTTCCCCCTAATTTATCTAACGATCTAAATCAAAATCTTGCCACAAGCCTCCTTCAATTTCAGCTTCTTGACGTTCATAGATTTTATCTGAGATCTCATTTTTTTCCTCTTCAGATAAATATCTTTCAAACTCTGATTTAAAACGTTTATAATTATCAGCTTCTTTCTTAGCTTCAAAATACTTAGACCAAGCATTTCGATTTTCTTCTTCCAAGTGAGCTTTCTCTTTTTGGAATTCTGCTTTCAGTTCTCTGATTACGTTCTTTAAAGATGAAATTGTAGAATGTAACTTTTTAATGAACCCTATTTGAAGAATAGACTCTTTAAAATCGTTCAACAAATTCGACAATGGGCTATAATTCGCCTTCATGGCTATTCTATCAAACTCATCTTCAGGAACAATCACAACACGTTCACGATTATTAAATAGCCCTCGCTCTTTGATTTCAAATTGACTTTTATCTACTTCTGTTTCACTGATCATTTTAAGACGTAACATAGCATTGATAGTTTCATCTTCTAATTTTGCTTTATCCAACTCTCCTGACATGTTTGCGACTTCATTCTTCAAATGCTGCAGTTCCTTCTCTTCTTGCTGCTTCTGTAATTCAATTTGTCGCATAGTTTCTTTATATTCTCGCATATCCTTAATATCGTTCGTCTGACCTAACTTGCGTTCGATATTAAGGTTTTTCATAAAGTATTGAATCCTATCAATTTCATGATCACGAAATTGTTTCAGTTGGCCACGGCCTTTTTCTTTAAATCCTTCCTGGAGGAGAGCTTTTGAAAAAGATGGTTGTTTTGAAAGACCATTTTTATATCCATCAGCAATAGGAACAACGTTAAAATGAGCGTGAGGAGCTCCATCTTCGTCTAAATGGACAACTGCATTATAGATGACTAAATGATCGTGCCGTTCATTAAAATCTCTTACGTAGCTTGCTAGAGCCTCTCCTACCTTTCTTTTTTTATTGAAATCCATCTTTTCCCAGTCGGATTTATTACCTACTGAGACTACAAATTCACGTTGCAGATCCAATGTCTTTGATTTTTTAACGTGTTTGTAGTAGTCTTCAATTTTTCTATCCTTCCTCCGTTGTTTTGAATTGTAAGTATTTAAAGCATCGTCAAATTCATCGTGATAGACTTCTTTTATGTCACGTTTAATAATCGTTATATTTTCGTGGGACAATGCACGATTTATATGCCTGTGTTCATTACTTTTAAATTCTTCTTCGCTCAGATCTCTGTTATTATGACGTATATTTGTCATGCCAGTTTTTGTTTTAAAAGAAATGGTCATTTGATTCATTAGTTTATTTCCTCTCTTACTATTGTGATAGTAGTATGCCACAAAAAGCAAAAGATAATAAAAATTTTTGAAAATTTCCGTTCAAAACGCGATTAACAAATTTATTTGAGCATTTATTTTTCAAAAAGATGGTCTTATATAGTGCCCATCTTTTTAGAATTTATAGAACACTATACAAGTCCATCTTTTCAGAATTCATGGACTACTATACAAGCCCATCTTTTCAGAAATCATGGACTACTATATAAGTCCATGATTTTTAAATCTATGGATTTCTATATAGTTTCAGCAGATTAAAGAGAAATATTTAGCCCAAAATGTTGGGCTACGGCGTGGGGCTATCGCTATTCCACGCCAACTATTGTCGATATGTAATCAGTTGAAAATAAAAATATCTTTCTCGGATCAAGCAGAGTTTCTGTTACTCTTTGTCAAAGAGTAACGTTTTTGTAGTTTTGACATTGCTGCGCAACGTACAAAACTAAAACGCTCTGCCGAGGGCTATGGGTTGCACCCCTTTTTTGACCCTCACGGTTCAAAAAATTCACTGCTTTTTCGGCCCACAAAAGTGGACTCGAAAAAAAATCGGCGTGAATAACGCACCGAAAAAATTACCTAGAAACTCATCAATCATCAAGCACTTACTCATATCGTCCAACACCTCAGCCGTACTCTCAATCAAACTCGTATTCAACTCATGAAGTAATTTGACAAGAAATCCATTGACTATCGTGCCTTAAAATACTGCTGGCGATTGGTTCTCAAAGACATCAAACGCAATGCCTTTGGTTTTCGGAACTTTGAAAACTTTAAAAAACGGATTTACCTCGCTTTGAACTTCACAAAAAAGAGAACCAAGATGGTTCTCTCTAGGGCTTAGTTATATGTCCACCCACTACAGTTGACAATGAGCATTTTTAAGAGCAATAATCTAGCTCATCTAAATTATTTGACCGTGAGAATACGACGCACATAGGTTTTGAATGGAGTCTCGGTCACATTTTGCACCTCAGTAATGATATGGAAGGTATCGTCTGACTTTGCATCGTCAGGGATATGAACCGTGAGACTTGCGCCCTCTTCTGTTATATCGAAGACATAATGCGGGTCCACCTCTTCGGAATGTAGGGAGGCCATTCTGCCGTCCCCTCGTAGCGCTCCTGAATAGACTTGAGGGCTCTGGCAGTTGTATTGGTCCCGCCCCAGGTCTGGATATAGAGGGTTCGGGGGTCATCGTCCAAAATGAGCTCCTCTAAAAAACGTAATCCTTCCGTCACTTCCTTTTTCTAAAATCTAGTTTTTTTAAAAAATAGGCTATCTTCCAGAAGTAGAAAGCCTATTTTTTATGAGATGCTTGAGTGCTTACGCTTTCAATTTGTCAAATTTTGCTTTGACATTTGCCTTGAATTCTTCAAGTTTATCCTTGCGTTCGGCTTTACGTTCAGCCTTCATTTGTGCACGTGCCTGGTTGTAGAGGTCTTCTTGGACTTGCAGAGCTGCTTCGATTTCGGCTACGACGGTTGCTACATCCCAACGCATGATTTGGGTGTCGTACTTGGTGAAGTAAGCATCGATGACTGCTTCGTTGTCTTCTTGCACCAAGGCAACAACGGCTGTTTCACCGTTAGTCAATTTCTGAGAAACAACGTCAATCAGGCCAGTTTCTGCCGTATCAATGCCATCACCAGCAGCCAAACCATAGAGGCTACCCATACCATAACCAAACAAGACGCCGATAGGACCACCCAAAAGCCCGATAACTGCACCGAGCAAGCCACCTTCTAGGGTTGCATCCGTCGTTGAATCTTCAAAGTCATAGCGTTCTTTTTCAACGATGTGACCGTTTTCATTTTTGACCAAGGCGATTTGAGCAACCTTGGTCGTCTGAGTTTGGCGGAAAGCCTTCAAATCCGCAAAGGACTGATAAGCTTCGCTTTCAGTGTTAAAGATTGAAACTACTAGGTTTTCCATAGTTAGTACCTCTTTTCTAAA
>NZ_JWAK01000032.1:60851-148538 GCF_001069335.1 Streptococcus sp. 1171_SSPC | reverse complement strand
GGTTTAGCTATTTTTGATACGCGTTTAATCAAGCAATCTCTAGAGGTTTTATTGACTCAAGTGTTGGTCAGTTTGCTTGTCTCGACTCTGTATTTCTGGATTTCTCCCTTGTCTTATGCAAGTAGCGAGTTGATTGCACGAACCTCTCCAACCATTTGGGATGTCCTCATTGCTATTGCTGGTGGGATTGCTGGTGTGATCGGTTCAAGGAAAAAAGAAGCAAACAATATCGTGCCAGGAGTAGCCATTGCTACAGCTCTGATGCCGCCTATCTGTACTGCTGGCTATGGTTTAGCTAATGGGAATGTACGATTTTTATTGGGGGCTCTCTATCTTTTCTTGATCAACTGTGTCTTTATCATGCTAGCCAACATTGTTGGAACAAGAATTTTGATGAGAAAATCTCCTTTAACTTCATTTAAAGAGCTGAGCATTAAAATGAGAATTGGCTTGATATCTTTGATTGTATTGTTGATTCTTCCAGCTAGCTATTCGGCAGTTACTCTGACAATAGAACAAGCGCGCAAAGAAGGGATCAAACAGTTTGTAGGAAAAGAGTTCGCCAATTATACGGTTATTAATCAAGTCTACAAGTCAAGTAACAATGAATTGGTCTTGACGGTTGTTGGAGATCCGATTTCAGAAGAAGAATTAGAAACACTCCACCAAAAACAAGCCTCTTACGGTATTCAATCTGTTCAATTGAAAGTGAATCAAGTTCAGAACTCGCCAACATTAGATAGTGAAGCGACCAAGGAATTTTATGAAAACATTGACAAGTATATTGATCAAAAACTCTCTGAAAAAGATTCACAAAACGATCTCGTAAAAGAAAATGAAGCAGACAAGGATTGAGGATAATCAACTCATCTAACTCATGGAAGCAAATCTTGGGAGGATATCCTATATCCAAAAGTTAATGGATAGAAAGGATTATTGATGAGGATACTATTTGTGGTGGTTTGACCAATCACTACTAGCTCAGGTTAAACAAAATATAAAAATGCGGTGGGACAGAAATCGATAGACAAAGTCTCGATTTCGTAGTCCCAGCCCCGCGAGGATGATTAGGAGCTTTTTGGAGTCTAAAAGACGAACAAAAAGTTCAATCAGCTACCTCGTCAAACTTTGATTGCTAATAAAAAGTGAGGTCGGGATCTTTTGTCCCAACCTCTTTTTTAGGTAGCTGGAATTTTTATCCCAGGTTTTATCGTTTTATTTCTCAACACGAGATTTGTTGGCGATATCAGCTAGGATAGTTGCTACAAACTCATCTACTGACACAGTGTTTGTTTCTTTTTGTCCATAGCGACGAACGTTGACAGTTCCATCTTCCATTTCCTTGTCACCAACGATCAATTGGTAAGGAATCTTGCTAGTTTGTGATGCACGGATCTTGAATTGCATTTTTTCATTACGTTCATCCACATCAGCACGGACACCACGGTCACGGAGTTTCTTAGCTACTTCCCAAGCGTAGTCCACGTGTTTTTCGTTAGATACTGGGATGAGGGTTACTTGATGTGGTGCAAGCCATGTTGGGAAGGCACCCTTGTAGTTTTCAATCAAGATAGCTGTGAAGCGTTCCATTGTTGAGATAACCCCACGGTGGATCATAACTGGGCGATGTTCTTCACCATCAGCTCCGATGTATTTAAGGTCGAAGCGTTCTGGAAGCAAGAAGTCAAGCTGGATAGTGGAGAGGGTTTCTTCTTTTCCAAGGGCAGTCTTCACCTGGATATCCAATTTTGGTCCGTAGAAGGCAGCTTCACCTTCAGCTTCAAAGTAGTCAACGCCCATTTCATCAAGGGCAGCACGAAGCATGGTTTGGGCATTTTCCCACATTTCATCGTTATCAAAGTACTTGTGAGTATCTTGAGGGTCACGAAGAGAGAGGCGGAAACGGTATTCATTCAAGTTGAAGTCTTCATAAACATCGATAATCAACTGAAGAGCACGTTGGAATTCTTCTTGAATTTGTTCTGGAGTCACAAAGAGGTGACCGTCGTTGAGAGACATTTCACGCACCCGTTGAAGACCAGTCAAAGCACCTGATTTCTCATAGCGGTGCATCATTCCGATTTCAGCGATACGGATTGGCAATTCACGGTATGAGTGAACATGGTGTTTGAAGACTTGAATGTGGTGTGGGCAGTTCATTGGACGAAGGACAAATTCTTCACCGTCTCCCATATCCATAGTTGGGAACATATCTTCTTGGTAATGATCCCAGTGACCAGAAGTCTTGTAAAGTTCTACAGAAGCAAGTGGTGGAGTGTAAACGTGTTGGTAGCCAGAAGCCAACTCCTTGTCGACGATGTAGCGTTCCAATTCACGACGGATAGTAGCACCGTTTGGCAACCAGAATGGCAAACCTTGTCCAACCTCTTGAGAAATCATGAAGAGGTCAAGCTCTTTACCAAGTTTACGGTGGTCACGTTCTTTAGCTTCTTCACGCATTTGAAGGTAGTTCTTCAAGTCTTTCTTGTCAAACCAAGCTGTACCGTAGATCCGTTGCATCATAGCATTGTCGCTATTTCCACGCCAGTAAGCACCTGCTACATTGAGAAGGTGGAAGATTTGGATACGGCCTGTTGATGGGACGTGAGGGCCACGACAGAGGTCTACATACTCACCTTGACGGTAGATGGTTAAGCCACCCTCGTCTTCTGAGTGCTCTTCGATCAATTCCAATTTATATGGGTCGTTCTTAAAGATTTCACGCGCCTCGTCTTTTGTCACTTCCTCACGAATAGATGGGAAGTTTTCTTTAACGATTTTTTGCATTTCTTCTTCGATACGAGGAAGGTCTTCGTTAGAGATTTGACCGGCTTGGTTGTCTGTATCGTAGTAGAAACCATCTTCGATAGCTGGACCGACACCCAAGTGAATATCTGGGAAGAGACGACGAGCGGCTTGGGCAAACAAGTGTGCTGCTGAGTGGCGCAAGATTGGAAGAGCATCTTCGTGATCAGGTGTCACGATTTCGATGCTTCCATCTTCAGTGATAGCACGAGTGGTGTCAATCAATTTGCCGTTAAATTTACCAGCAAGGGCTTTCTTAGCCAAAGAGTTGCTGATAGATTGGGCAATTTCAAAAGTTGTAACGCCAGATTCGAATTCACGAACAGCGCCATCTGGGAAAGTAATCTTAATCATGATCTTCTCCTTATAAATATTTAAAAATCTTAGTTATGGTAAAACTCTTTTTGATTTCTTCATCAAAAAAACAAAAAAGCGACCTCCTCGAAAGGACGTCGCAACGTGGTTCCACCTTCATTTATGTTCCTCAAAAAAGAGGAACACCTCTGATTGGCTCTAACGTGGCCACCGTTTTATGTTTGCATAAAAAGTTCACCGAGTAGTCCCAAACCTATCCTCTACGCGATTTCCAGCTCCACGCGCTCTCTATCAGATTTCCTAGATTTGATATGTCTCTGACTAGTATTATAGCACGATTGAAATATTTTGCAAGAGGAAAAAGCTTCCTATCCCCTATGCCAGGAGCATTTCTTTAGGACCCCTAGCTTTTGAGATGAACTCTAATCCAATAGCTTGGTAATGTTGCGTATCTTTTTCACCTGTTTAAAGGAGCCCTTCATGATTCTCACAGACCCATTCACAGGCATAGCGATAACCTTTTGCGGAATTTTCACAATAGACTTGGTCACCCGTTTGGTACGGCTTTCCTCAGGATGACGTTCATTGTAAAAATCTTTCGATATAATAGCGTCTAGATAGAACTCATAGACCCTGCGACCAAAATTTGTCGAAGAAATTTCATAAAGCTTCTCCTCCCACTTAGCCTCATCCTTCTCTGGTGTGGCTAAGGTCGCTTCTAAAATAGCTGCTGCCAAATCTTCTTCCTGGTCATACAAGATTCCGAACATCCGATCATTGATCACATTATCTAAGTAAGGATTACTCTGAGCAATTAGGGGTGTCCCACTAGCGATACTCTCTAAATAGGTCAAGCCTTGCGTCTCACTAGTCGAAGCTGAAATGAAGAAATCTGCTGCTTTATAGTACAGAGCTGTTTCGTTTGGTGGAATCATCCCTGTGAAGACAACCGTATCTGATACACCAAGCTTGGCCGCTTGTTTTTTTAAATCATCCAGATAAGGCCCATCTCCAGCCACAATCAATTTAATATGCGTATTTTCTTCTAGCACTTTAGGCAAAGCCGCAATAACGGCTTGGATATTTTTCTCGTAAGAAACCCGTGACAAGCTCAAGAGCATAATTTCACCCTCTTGAATCCCTAATTTTTCACGAAGGGCTTGCGTCTCCACTTGTGTGATTTCAGGTCGTTCAAACTTCGCCAGCTCGATTCCTGTTGGAATAATCCGTTTTTCAGCCTTGACCTTGTATTTCAGCAAGAGATCATAGACAATCTCACTCGGACAGATGACCCCATCCAAGTCATTCATATAACCACGAACAATGTATTTGACCATACTTGGTCGGATAACCATCCCCTTGGCAATATAACGCACATAATCTTCATACTGGGTATGATAGGTATGAATTACTGGAATCCGAAGCTCCTTAGCAATCCAAACCCCGAGTAGTCCTAAAGAAAACTCCGTCTGTGTATGGATCATATCCAGTTTGTATTGTTTGGCAATGGCCAAAGCCTTGGTAAAGCCGCGATAAGCAATCCGCCGATCCTTAAAAGCAAAGAAAGGGATACTTGGAATGCGGATAATTTGCCAGTCTTCATAGCGGTTGACATCCTTATCCGTCGTCGTAAAGATAAAAACAGTATGTCCCAATTTCTCCAATTCTGTTTTAAGGGTTCGAATACTGGTCGCAACCCCCGATACCTGTGGAAAATAAGTATCTGTAAATAATCCAATACGCATATTACATCTCCAATACTTGCTGATAGGCTTTCACTAGTTGATCCGCTACCAAATCAATTGAGCGGCTTTGAGCGACTCGATCCCCTGCATCGCGCTTGTCCACTTGACCAGACAAGACTTTTTCAAGAGAGTCCACAAACTCATCCACTGAATGACACAATTCTGCCGACTCTTGGTCCACCCAACCATGATAAACTGGAATATCCCGGAGGACGACATGCTGGTGACCCGCTAAGGCCTCTAGGACAACAATCCCTTCCGTTTCCTCGTAAGACGGGAAGAAGAAGGCATCCGCACCTGTCATGGCCCCTTGGAATACAGCTCCCTTAAAATAGCCAGGGAATTCAACATTGCTCGGATGATCTTTCTCGACCAGACGACGAATAGCCCGAGGAATCAACCATTTATTAATCGACCCCAACCAAATAAAGCGGACATCTGGCATCCGCCGAGCCACTTCTACAAAGTCTTCAATCCCTTTTCGTCTAAAGTAGAGACCCGCACATAAAACGACCTTCTCTCCTTCTTGGATATTAAAGTGCTTCCGAAAAACCTCTTCTTTTTTGGGATCTTTTTTATATTTTGACAAATCAATCCCATTGGAAACAGCGACTATTGGAGTCTTGACCCCATAGGACTGAATCAGCTGCTTAGAATATTCTGAAGGGGTGATAATAAAATCGGCTTTTTTATACATATGAGCCAAATATTTGCCAAATAAGGGAGCAAATAAATTGGACCCGATAAATGAATTTTGGAAATCTTCCCGTGTGGAATGCCCATGCATGATGACCTTTTTCCCCCGACGTTTGGCAGCATGTAAAAGCAACAAACTCCGAGGACCATAGGTATTAATATGGACCACATCGTAATCTCCTAAAATATCCGTAGTATAGGGGATTCCAGCCAAATCCAAGGCATGCATCTGGTGTTGGAGGGCACGACCAATCCCTGATTTTTGTAAAACGGATTTTCCTTCAAGATACAGTAAAACTTTCATACCCTCTATTATACCTGATTTAGCAGACCCCTTCAAGTTTTACCGGAGATTCATACAGAGATAAGAAAAAAGGAAGCCTTGGCTTCCTTTTGTTTTTACTTCTTCGTAGTCCCACGATGATTGATGGTATGGGCAAGAAGAACTTCTCTTTCTTCCAATTCTTCCTTATGCATAATTTTTGTCAACATCCGCATACTGATAGCCCCCAAATCATAAAGTGGTTGGCCTACAGTTGAAAGATTTGGACGAGTGTAGCGTGTAATTTGTGAATCATCACTGGTAATCAACTCAAAATCTTCCGGTACGTTCACACCTTGATCAGCTAGACCATTAAGCAAACCTGCTGCCAATTCATCCCCAGTTACAAAGGCTGCTGTCGCTTTAGATGCAATGATGCGTTCAGCCAAGTTATAGCCTTCTTCATAGCGGTACTTAGACTCAAAGACCAAGCCTTCACTGTAAGACAATTTTTTTGCTTTCAAAGCATCTTTGTAGCCAGCCAAGCGAATCTTACCGTTGATATCATCTACTAATGGTCCACTTACAAAAGCAATCTTTTTATTTCGTTTAGCCAATAGTGTAACCGCGTCTACTGTCGCTTGCTTGTAATCAATATTGACACTTGGCAATTGATGTTCGACATCAACTGTCCCAGCAAGGACCACCGGTGTCCGAGAACGAGAGAATTCTGAACGAATCTTTTCTGTCAAGTGATAACCCATGAAGATAATCCCATCGACCTGTTTTGAGAAAAGAGTATTGACAACAGAAACTTCTTTATCATCGTCTTCATCGCTGTTGGCAAGGACGATGTTGTACTTATACATTTCAGCAATGTCATCGATCCCCTTTGCCAGAGTAGAGAAATAACTATTGGTAATATTTGGAATCACAACACCTACGGTTGTGGTTTTCTTACTCGCAAGTCCACGAGCTACTGCATTCGGAAGATAGTCCAAACGTTCAATGACTTCCAATACTTTTTTACGAGTATTTTCCTTAACGTTCTTATTTCCGTTCACGACACGGCTAACAGTCGCCATTGAGACACCCGCCTCTCGGGCAACGTCGTAAATGGTTACAGTATCGTCTGTATTCATAATACTTCCTTTCTTTATTGAAAATTTCGTTTTCAGTCTTCTATAACAACTATTCTATCACTTATTGTAAACACTTTCAAGCATTTTAACATCTTTTTGCAAACTCTTGATTTTTTAGGGAAAATCTGACAAAATATTATCAATAGAAAGAAGGTAGCTTATGTCTAAATTAGATCAAATTGTAGCATTTCTTGAAACTGAAAAAACAGAGGTTGCTGTTGTATCCGATCCTGTCACTATCAATTACCTAACTGGATTTTACAGTGATCCCCACGAACGTCAGCTCTTCTTGTTCGTTTATCCAGACCATGAACCGCTTCTTTTTGTCCCTGCTCTTGAGGTAGAACGGGCGACTGAAGTTGTGGATTTCCAAGTGGTAGGGTATGTGGATTCTGAAAACCCTTGGGAAAAAATCAAAAGGGCTAGCGCTAATCCAGAAGCCAAAAAGGTCGCTTTGGAATTTGATAATTTGATTTTGACCAAGTACCATGGGCTTCGTTCAGTCTTTGAACAAGCAACATTTACCAATCTCAGCCCTCGAATTAACCGCATGCGCTTGATCAAATCTGCTGATGAAATTCAAAAAATGTTGGTTGCAGGTCAATATGCGGATAAGGCTGTCAATATGGGATTTGACGCTATCTCACTGGGTAAAACAGAAACTGACATCGTCGCAGAAATCGACTTTGGCATCAAACGCTTGGGCTATGAAATGAGCTTTGAAACTATGGTCTTGACTGGTAACAATGCAGCCAACCCTCACGGCATTCCTGGTAGCAACAAAATTGAAAAGGATGCTCTTCTTCTCTTCGACTTGGGCTGTATGGTGAATGGCTATGCTTCAGATATGACGCGAACAGTCGCTGTTGGAAAACCAGATGATTTCAAAAAAGAAATCTACCACTTGACTTTAGAAGCTCAACAGGCTGCCCTAGATATGATCAAACCAGGTGTAACAGCACATGACGTAGACCGTGCTGCCCGGAGCGTCATTGAAAAAGCAGGATACGGCGAATACTTCAACCACCGCCTCGGACACGGTATCGGAATGGATGTGCATGAATTCCCTTCTATCATGGAAGGAAATGACATGGTCATCGAAGAAGGAATGTGCTTCTCTGTCGAACCAGGCATCTACATCCCTGGAAAAGTCGGAGTTCGGATTGAAGACTGTGGCTATGTCACAAAAGATGGCTTTGGCCTCTTTACCGAAACCAGCAAAGACTTGCTTTATTTTGATTAAGATAGGAAATAAGGAAATTATTTAATTATTGTTTGGCGTGGTAAAGGCTTGCTCGTTCCCCATGCTCTTATGATTGGAGGAGTTTTGGCGAATATGATTTATTCCTTCCTGCATCTTAATGTAAATAAGAGTACAGATAGTATCATCTTAGGATGTATGTTGGGAATTCTTACTGCAGCAGTCAATTATTTGCTAACAAAAAAAAAATTGTTTCCGATCAGGTTCGGTATATGATTGATGAGGAAACAGGGCGACGCATTGCTTTGCGCGATCGTTCTTCCTTTATGTTCATTCCTAATCGTTACTGGACATGGATTTATGTAATTGGATTTATTCTAGTTAGTGTCTTATTTATTAAAAAATAAAAATTAGATAAACTTTAAATCATTTCATTCAACAAAAAAAAGCCTTTCAGTATATACTGAAAGGCTTTTTTACATCAAGTTTCTTACAGACTCAAATCAAGAAACGGTTGCTAGTTCCATTTGTTTCTTGGTTTGCTCCACCACTTCTTTGAGGCTGGTCTGAGACATTTCCTTTTCCATAGCTAACTGAATCTCTTCCAGCTTCCCATCTAGGACACCATGGATGCTATTTCCAATCGGACAAGCTGGATTTGGGTGCTCGTGGAAACCAAATAATTGACCAGTCTTCCCAAGGCACTCAACCGCCTGGTAGATATCTAACAAACTAATGGCTTCCAATTCTTTGGCCATCTCGGCCCCACCTGTTCCACGCGCTACATGGATCAAGCCTGCCTTTTTTAATTGAGACAAGGTTTTCCGAATAATGACCGGGTTCACCCCAACACTGCCAGCAATCATATCACTGGTCACCTTGGTGCAATCTCCTTTTAAAGCAATCATGACTAATACATGGGTTCCAATGGTGAAACGACTTGAAATTTGCATGGATACTCCTCTCTTCCATCTAGATAGGGATGTCTTAAACTGGATCTAAGGCCATCAGTAACTAGATACATTTACTCTTCCGACGTTAAAGTTCTTTCTTTTAGTCTATTATACCCTTATTTGTTGTAATGTCAACTGTTACACTAGTTGAAAAAATCTCTCAACCATGCGTCTACTTCTACATTGTGTCCCTCTCGCTGGGCTATTTCATGTAGAAGCTCATGATTATGGGTATGGTGGATCCCATTGACTAAACTTTCATAGTAAACTTGGAAGTAAGGGAGTTTCAGATCCTTAGCGAGTTGGAGTTCTTTCTCAATGTCATAGGACACCCGCCGAAAGGCAACATCTTTCAAACCCGATTCATCAAACTCTAGAATAGCATACATGGCCCGGAGATCCTTTCGAAGATTGGCTTGCAAAAAGAAGGGTTGACCGATGGAACCCGGGTTCAAGATGAGCTCTCCACCACTTCCATATCGGAAAAATTGTTGGTGGATATGACCATAGACTGCTAGATCACAAGGGGGATTGGTTACGAGGCGATCAAAATCTTTCTGGTCTCCTATATGGATCAATTCGCGTCCCCAGTTTTTGTCTGGCAGATGATGGGTGATGCCCACTCTTAAGCCGGAAATTTCCCGATGCACTTGCATGGGCAGACTTTGCATGGCCTCTATTTCTTCTGGACGAATTTCTTCTAAGATATACTGACAATGGCGCATCAAATAACGGTGACTAGCCCTTGATGGATCCAGCATCCCCTTCATCGCTCGCCACAAGCTATCTTCCCAATTTCCTAAAATCTGTACGGTGATAGGCAATTCTTCAAGTAGGTTCAAAAGATGTCGTCTACCAGTCCCCGGCATAAGGACATCCCCTAATAACCAGTATTCTTCTACACCTGCCCGCTTGGCATCTTCAAGCACAGCCTCTAAAGCAGTTGTATTCCCATGTATATCCGAAAGCAAAGCAATTTTTGTCATGTCTCTTCTCCTTCTCTCATTATACCAAAGCTCTAAAAAACTTCCACCCTAGGGTAGAAGTTTCTTTTTTTATTCAACAGATTTCAAAGCCTCCAGCATGTCTACCTTACGAAGATGATGATTAACCAAGATTCCTAAGCTAGCTAGGATCAGAATGACGCCAGCGATAGGATAAAGATAGACACCAAGGGCTACCCGCGGATAGAAGAGAATGGCATCTGGGGCGATCATGGCAATCAAGAAGCGATGGAGATAAAAACCTCCTAGCAAACCCAATCCTATCCCTACAAGAGACAAGAGGATGGTTTCTCGATAAATATAAAGGGTGACTTCTTGATGATGAAAACCTAATACCTTAATGGTGGATAACTCACGGATTCGTTCTGCCACATTGATATTGGTCAAATTATACAAAATAACCATCGCTAGCAAAATAGATACCAGAACTAAAATCATCATGGTCTTATTCAATGATTGTGCCACAGAACTGAAGAGAGAAATCAAGGAAGTATTTTGCGTAACAGCAAGCACCGCCCCTTCTTCCATCATGTCCCGACTGACCTTCTGGACGAACTGCTGAGAAGAAGACTGTAATCGGACCAAATAGGCATTCATATTAGCGCTTTTTCCATAGGTTTTCTGATAGGTCGCTTGATTCATATAGACAAAATGGCCTACATAATTTTCGGTAATCGCAGCCACTCTAATCTTATGGCCATCTATCCACAAATCATCCCCAACTCCCACCTTGGCCAGCTGCGCTAATTTACTGGTAATCACCGCCCCATTGGATAGGTAGATTCTTCCCTCTTCTGAGCGAAGACTGATAAAGGGTTCCAAGCTGTCTTTAGAGGACACCATCAAGGTCATGCTTTGTTTTCCACGTCCTGATGGATAAGAAGCCTCCACTTGTTTTGTAAAAATGGCTTCTGTCTCTTTAATATCTGCTTGCTTCAAGCGCTTCTTCAAGGATTCTTCCTCTTCGTCTGTCAGACTGGATTTGGTCGAGAGAATCATATCATACTTGAGGATTTCCCCAAACTGACGTTGGGGCACACCACCGACTGAGGATTGAATACCAAGACCCGCAAAGAGAAGAGCAACCGAACCAGCAACACCAAATATGGTCATCACCATCCGCTGTTTGTAGCGAAAAATATTTCTAGCAGTCACCTTTTGGGTGAAACTCAAACGTTTCCACAAAAACGGAAGGCGTTCGAGCAAAATACTGGATCCGGAAACTGGCGGTTTTGGAAGAAGGAGGTGACTGGCTTCTTCCTTCAACTCTCTCTTAGCGACTAGATAAGCTGGAAAGACGCTAGAAAGAAGGGAGAGCCCCAAGGCTAATAAGCTATAGGACCCATAAAAATACTGTTGACTAGTACCCACGACCATCCCCTGAGTGATAATTTGTGAAATGGTTCCTGATAAAACATAATGACCGAGAAGAGTTCCGATGCCTGTCCCAACAGTTCCAGCAACCAAGCCATACAAGAGAAACTTTGCTAAGATATCTTTCGTTCGATAGCCCAAGGCTTTGAACAAGCCCGCATGGCTCCGTTCTTCATCAACAAAACGAGTCATGGTCGTGAACGTGACCATGGCAGCGACTGCGTAGAGTACCACAGGAAATAGATTGCCTACGGCGGAGATACTGGCACTGGCATTACTATACATGAGGTAACCCTGGCCACCTGGAATGGTTTTTCGATCATAGACATGATAGTTTGGTTGCTCTAGATTTTTCAGATCTTCCTTGGCCTTTTCCAGGTCCTTCTGTTTAGTTGCTAGTTCCGATTCACCTGTCTGAATGTTGACCAATTGATAATCTAGTTGCTTTTGAGCTTCTGCCAACTCGAGTCGTCTTGCTTCTAATTCTTCCTTGGGCAAGAGTGTAGATAGTTGATTCAGATTATTGGATTGCTCCGTCAATTGTGTCTGTGCTTGACCTGCCTTTTCGCGTGCGTCTGCTAACTGTTTATTTGCAGCATCAAGTTCTTCTCGCCCTTTTTGGATCTTTTGTTTCCCATCAGCCTGTAGCTTTCGATAGCGCTCCTGACCATTTCCAGCTAAGAGTTTTTTCAGGTCCTTTTGATGGGAGGCCAGACGATCTTGATAGCTGGTTGAGAATGGATTGAACCCCCTCAAATCATCAAACCGAATCCGAGCAAGGCTATAAACAGGACTAGTAAAGGCTTCTTTTGAGAGGACGCCATAGGCATCCAAGGAACCACTCCCACTCCTAGCTTGTCCCAAGTCTTTTTCGGACCACATCTCAGCAGACTTTACAAAGCCAACAATTCGATAGTTTTTTGTCTTTAAAACAGATGGACTTCCAGCTTTTTCATGTATCCTTAGCTGATCCCCAATCTGGTAACGATCTTTCCAAAACGCTGCTAGAGCGACCTCATCTTCCTTCTGCGGAAGCCGTCCTGAAGCCAGCTGAAAGCGTGAGATGGTTTCTGGAATGGAAAACAGTCGAACAGCTTCGTCCTTTCCGTCAAGCGTCACATCTGTCAGGTAGGAAAACTCCAAGCTGGCCCCCGTCAATCCTTGTAGCTCTTCTTGGTCAGTCTTATCCAAACCAAGATCTCCCATGACAGCTAGGTCCAACATTTCTTGTTTGTCTATAAAGCGCTGGGCAGTCCGATGCATATTTGGAGTCGTTACTTTTAAACCGACCAGGGCTAAGCTACCCAGCATCATCAGCGTTAAAATGGACAAAAAGCGCCCTTTGGAACTGGTAAAGGAATGACATAGATCTTTCCAATATACTTTTCGCTTCATGAACAACCTCCCTAATACTCTAGGCTATCAATATCTAGTGGAGTGTTATGGATGGTCACCGATTTTACTTGGGCATCATGCATCTGAATGACACGATCGGCTATTGGCGCTAAAGAAGCATTATGGGTGACGATAATCACTGTTGCCCCTTTTTTACGAGACATGTCCTGAAGAATCTTTAAAACCTGTTTACCGGTTTGGTAGTCTAAAGCCCCTGTTGGTTCATCACAAAGGAGAATCTTAGGGTTCTTCGCCACTGCGCGCGCAATGGCTACCCGTTGTTGTTCCCCACCAGATAGCTGGGCTGGGAAGTTGTTCAAACGCTCACCCAATCCAACCTCTCTCAAGACTTGTTCAGGGTCTAAGGCATCAGAAACAATTTCAGAAGCCAGCTCAACATTTTCCTTGGCTGTCAAATTAGGGATGAGATTATAAAACTGGAAGACAAAGCCAACATCATTTCTGCGATAATCCGTTCGTTGGTGCGAGGAGAAGCTTGAGATGGCTTTCCCATCCACTAGTACCTCCCCTTCATCATTGCTATCCATACCTCCCAAAATATTGAGGACTGTTGATTTTCCTGCGCCTGATGCCCCCAAAATGATGACCAATTCGCCTTTCTCAATTTCAAAAGTAACATCTTTATTGGCAATGATGTCAGTTTCTCCTGACGGATAGCGCTTGTAACTATGTTTCATCTCAATATAAGCCATATCTTATCTCCCACTTAAACACAAGTTCCTATCTTTATTATAGTCCTTTTTTACCGGAAGACCAAGTACAATCAATCCCTTAAAACGACTAAAAAACAAGAAATTTGTGAGGGATGCATTTCCTCTATTTTATGAATAAAGCCATCCAACAAACTAATACTTTTCTATGCAAAAATAGACAAGGAAAAAGCTTGATCTTATCTAGTTCCTGATATAGAAATCTCCAAGCATCATCTGCCCTCCTCTCCTTAGTTTGTGATATAATAACAAATAAGTATGAATTGTAATGATCGTTTAAATAACTGATATTTCAAGTTTTTCTTTCATTTTTATATAATAGCCCCTTTGAAAGTAGATCTGGGAAAAAATTTTATAATCCTTCCAAAATGGCTTTTATAGTATAAGAATAAGACCTGATTTCAAGCCATTTAGACTTATAGAATGATACTAAAATTTTATTCTGTTGATGAATAAATTTGATTTCTGTATAATATGATGATTAGTGAACAATCATTTATACCAAATACATGATAAAGGAGGAACTATGACCCGAAAAAAGAGAAAAACGAATTCTAAAAATGCTATCCGAAGCGCCCTATCACGCCTGCTTCTTGAACAATCACTTGAAAGCCTTACAATTAGCCAACTAACAAAGGAAGCCGGCATTAATCGAGGTACCTTTTACCTTCATTATGTAGACAAACAAGATATGTTCAACCAGCTTAAATCTGAACTCTTAGGCGAGTTGGGAGAACTTTTCGCTACAAGCACCGTCAATCGAGCAAATTTTCTTGCCTCACTTCAATATATTCAAGATAATTATGACTTTATCTATGCCTTGATGCAGATGGATTACCAAGAATTTCATTTTCTAATGAAAAATTTCACCCTGCAACTTCTTGACGATACTCCACACGCCAAAGACCACTTGGTTAATAAATTCCAAGTTCCTTATAAGTATGCTGTTGAGATTTTTGCAGCTACGATTGAAGCCGTAATCACAAAATGGTTGTCAACTGGTGCAAAAGAAGAGCCGATCGAAATCGCGACAGTCGTGTTAAGTGTGACTGACTTTACCACTTGGAACCAACCCATAACAGAATAAGAAAATGAGAAAACGAAAGTTTTCTTTTTTTATGGATAAGAGCAACTAGCTGGAACCTCAACGCACTCACAAGATTATTTGCCCAACTATCAGAAAACGTTTTCCTTTTCTTTCCTTTTTAGCTATAATATTTAGTATGCAATAAAATAGAAATGAGGACCGTTTATGAAAAAGAAGAAACTTCTTTTGCCGATCTTATTGCTTGCTCCTGCCTTCCTAGCTTCTCAGGTAGTTGCAGATGAGCAAACAGCTCCAGAAACTAACCTTGAAGTAGCTGCTGCTTCCACAAATGCTACAGATGCTGCTACTCCTGCTTCAACAGAAGCTAATACAGCTACTTCAGAAGGCGCTACAGAGAGCTCAGCTGACTTGCCTGAAGCAAATATCCTTCATACCAACGATGTCCATGGTCGGATCGTCGAAGAAAAGGGTGTGATTGGTGATGCTAAATTAGCCGCAGTCATCGATGAAGAACGTGCGAAAAATCCATCTACTTTGGTCGTAGATGCTGGAGATGCCTTCCAAGGACTACCGATTTCAAATAGTTCAAAAGGGGAAGAACGAGCTAAAATTTTGAACGAAATTGGCTACGATGCTATGGCAGTCGGAAACCATGAGTTCGATTTTGGTTTGGATGAGGCTAAGAAATACAAAGAAATCTTGAACTTCCCACTTCTCAGCTCCAACACCTACATCAACGGTGCTCGCTTATTTGAGGCTTCCACCATCGTCGATAAAGATAAGAATGTCGTTGGGGATGAGTTTGTCGTCATCGGGGTGACAACGCCTGAAACAGCCACTAAAACTCACCCTAAGAATGTCCAAGGTGTAACCTTTACAGATCCTATTTCAGAAGTAAACAAGGTCATCGATGAAATTGAGGCACGCGCGACTGCTGAAGGCAAGACTTATAAAAACTATGTTGTCCTTGCTCACTTGGGAGTAGATACTACTACACCAATCGAATGGCGAGGATCTACCTTAGCTGAAGAACTTTCTAAAAACTCAAAACTGAAAGGAAAACGCGTCACCGTTATTGATGGGCATTCCCATACTGTTCAATCAACCACTTACGGAGACAATGTCACCTATAACCAAACCGGTAGCTACCTGAACAATATCGGTAAAATCACCTACCAAGCCAACCAATTGCTTGGTAACCCTCAACAAATTTCAGCTGCTTCAACAAAAAATGTCGTGCCAAATGCCAAAGTAGCTGCCATGGTCCAAAAAATCAAGGAACAGTACGATGCTGAGAATGCAAAAATCGTTCGTGACAATAGTCCGGTAGAACTAAACGGTCAACGGGAAAATGTCCGTGTCCGTGAAACTAACCTAGGAAATGTCGTGGCAGATGCCCTCTATGAATATGGACAAACTGGTTTTAGCCATAAGACAGACCTTGCTGTAACCAACGGTGGCGGCTTACGCGAAACCATCGCCAAAGACAAGCCAATCACCAAAGGAAGCGTCATTGCTGTTCTTCCATTTGGGAATACCATCTCTCAAATTAAAGTAACTGGTCAGAATATTGCTGATATGTTTGCTAAATCTCTTGGATCCATTTTACAAGAAAAAGATGGCAAAACGGTTCTTGACGAAAACGGTCAACCCCTTCTTGAACCAAGCGGTGGCTTCCTCCAAGTCTCTGGAGCAAAAGTTTATTACGATACAACCCTACCAGCTGAAAAACGCGTCCTCTATATCGAAATTAAAAACCCAGAAACTGGTCAATATGAACCGCTCAACCTTGCTAAAGATTATTACTTGACTACTAATGACTTCTTAGCAGCAGGTGGGGATGGCTACACCATGTTAGGTGGAGCTCGTGAGGAAGGTCCTTCCATGGACGTTGCCTTTGCAGATTACCTTGCTAAGTCAGATCTCACAGCCTATGCAACCATCAATCCAAATTCTCGTACCATTTCTATTTCTGCTAGCAAAGATACAGATGGAGATGGTGTGGCAGATATTGAGGAAATCAAACAAGGAACAGATCCTGCTAATCCAAAGTCCTACCCAGGAAGCAATAACCAACCAGTTATCCCATCTACCGGTAAAATGGATCAAACATATATTCCAGCTCTAGTTGGTACGAATTCTCCTAATCAACTAGCTAGCCAAACAAAGAATACTTTTACATCTGCTAAGGACGATACACAGATCAAAGCCAACAACCATCACCTGTCCTTCACCTCAGCAAAAACATTTAAACCAGCAGCTACAAGCCTACCAGAAACAGGAACAGCCGACTCTCCTGCTATCTATATGCTCGCTCTGTTGACATCCATCCTAGCCTTCTTTGGTCTTAAGAAAAAAGAAGAAAACGAATAGTCACTGTAAAAAATAGTCTGGAACAACATTGTTCTCAGCCACAAAAAAGCTAGAGATTTCCAATTATGGACCTCTAGCTTTTTAATTTTGAGTAGTTTTCTTATTGTATTTGAGGAGATTATTGGCCATGAGTACTAATCCCATGTCATTTTTTACCTGACGCTTGGATTTCTTTTACTTTTAAGAGCTGATACCTCTCATTCACATAGAGCCCCTTTTATAGAGCCAAGTCAGCTTGTTCTGCCTTATAAACCATATTTTCCTGTCTAAAACCTGTTGTGCTATGCCTATGTTTGAGGTGATCAAACTGGTATACCCAACTCTCTGGATGGGTGTAGGTATCAGTTGTTTCATCGTAAGTCCAATTATCCAAATTCCTATCAGATTCTTTGTATTTTTCTTCTGTTCCTTGTCAAAAAGACTATATTTAATCAAATGCTCAATACCCATCCTATCCAAGGTAAGAAGAATCTCCACGCTACCGTATCCCGCATCGGCGACAGCTCTTTTTAACTCATGTGGATAGGTTTCTAAAAAAGGCAACAGCGTTCTGGTATCTGTTGGATTTTGATAGATGTCATCGTGAAGGACGAACTGATTTTCAGTAGCGATTTGTAGGTTGTAAGCAGGTTTGAGTCCTACGCTTAAATAAGCTTCAATTTCCCTCGTTCAGCTTCAGATAAGTGCTTGTAGGATTGATTTGTAGTAGGATAATTAGCAGACATGTTCATCTTCCTTTATACTGTTTTTCGCAACTCTAGTATATCAGATGAACATGTCTTTTGTGTTGCACTTCATTTTACAACAGGGCATGTGGTCTGTTTTCAGAAAAGGTAATTTTCTAGACAAGTAGTTGTTGAATAAATAAGACAGGTTCTATTCATTAACCTATCAACCAACTCTTTAGTTTGTAAGTTGGCATCTTGTATACTGAAAAAGAAACAATACTAATCAATTCAACTTACTTGACAAAAGCGTTGCTTAGTGGTTTAATATACCCCGTAAGGGTATATCGGAGGTGCCTATGTTTCACTTATTTACAAAAATTGATAGTATTTCTACCAGCGAATTAGAAGCTAAACTCAAGGAACCAATTCAGCTACTGGATGTGCGGACGCCTACGGAATTCCGTAGAGGCCATATCAAAAACGCCAAGAATGTTCCTCTAACCGAAATCGGAGCTTACACACCTGCGACAAATGAAACACTTTATGTCATTTGTCATTCCGGTGTTCGAAGCAAGATCGCTGCTAAAAAGCTCAAGAAAAAAGGCTATGATGTTATCAACGTCCGAGGTGGTATGAGCGCTTGGCCTGGTGATGTTGAATAAATAAAAATCAAAAAGAGCAATTGGTCTTATTTCAAGAAAACCAACTGCTCTTTTAATCATTTGTTCACTATTTAAGAGAAACGTATGTTTTTTATTACTTGCGTTTAATCAAGTATTTAACCGCCTTTTCCAATCTTTCCTTCTGTGCTTGAGGATCCTCTAAAGGGTCGTTAATACAAGTTGTTAAATTCTCCGTTATCATCAGTTCAATAATACGATCAACACTGGACCGCACTGCTGTTAATTGAGTAATGATATCAATACAATCACGCTCTTCCTCCATCATTTTTTGAATACCTCGCAATTGACCTTCTGAGCGTTTGAGGCGTGTAATGTACTTTGATCTTGTCATATCTTTATCCTAAAACGATTTTTCTACATTATATCTCTAATACAGTCCTTTGTCAAAAGGAGCACTTATCTTAAAGACAAAGACTTCTAGTTCTCCACTCTGACTCTCGTAACAATACCGTCTTTATCTGTAACGGAGAATTCAGAAGAGGAAATCCATTGAAGTTGCCCTTGCCTATCCTGAGCTTGCGTAAGCAAATTGACCAAAAACTCTTTATTCTCAACTTCAACCAAATAGTAGGCAAGACCTACCATTCCATTCTCACGAGGAGCTAAGTTTTTACCACCCCATTCATTTACTGCTAGATGATGGTGATAATTCCCTGATGCTATCCAACTGACATGTGGAATCGTGAATTTATCCTCAAGACCTAGAGACTCTTGATAAAATGCACATGCCTCTCTGCTATTTTTAACAGATAGGTAAACATGGCCCATGCGAGTGCCTTCTGCGATCACAAAAGGATCAAGTTCTTTGCCTAATTCATAGATATCTTGCGCAGACAGCTCTTCTGTGATCCCAGTAATTCGACCATCCTCACGAATATCCCACTCGTTCACAGGCTTGTCTCTGTTGAGTTCAATGCCATTGCCCTCTAAATCTTCTAGATAGACAGCTTCACTATAGCCATGATCAGCTCCGCCAACTAGTGGAACCTTTAGGTCTAACAAGCATTTAAAAATATTTGCCAGATCTTATCAACTTGGATAGGATGGGTATTGAGCATTTGATTAAATATAATCTTTTTGACAAGGAACAGAAGAAAAAATACAAAGAATCTGATAGGAATTTGAATAATTAGACTTACGATGAAACAACAGATACCTACACCCATCCAGAGAGTTGGGTATAGCAGTTTGATCCCCTCAAACACTACCATACCTCAACAGATTTTAGACAGGAAATTAGGGTTTATAAGGCAGAACAAGCTGACTTGGCTTCACAAAAGGGGCTCTATGTGAATGAGAGGTATCAGCTCCTAAAAGTAAAAGAAAGCCAAGCGCTTTTATCTGTCGAAGGCAGTCACATCTTTGCCCAACGCAAGGTTGATGTGGAACCTGTCTTTGGGCAGACAAAGGCTTGTTTGGGTTACAAGAGATGTAATCTAAGAGGCAAATGACAGGTTAAAATTGACATGGGATTGGTTCTCATGGCCAATAACCTCCTCAAATACAATAAGAGAATGGCTCAAAATTAAAAAGCTAGAGTTCCACAATTGGAAATCTCTAGCTTTTTTGTGACTGAGAACAATGTTGTCCCAGACTATTTTTTATTTCCTGACTACCAAATCCATCTCTTACTGTTTCTTTAAAAGGTTTAGATTCGGATTTTTATGAGCAAAGAGCACGACCTCAATAAAGGTTCCCACTTGGAAGGCAAAGAGCAAGCCTACCAAAATATTGACCCGATGGTCTGTTTCATAGAATGGGGAATTCCATAAGAAGTGATTGGTCACCGTGGAAACTACACACCAGAGACCAAAGAGCTTTTCTTTTTGCTTGGTGCACTGAGACAGGATGAGAAAGGCTCCAACAGATACAACAGCTGTGTAGACTGCATGAGATGCTAAACCACCAGAAATGCGGTTCACTGCCTCTGTTACTGCTGAGAGGTCTCCAGTTCGCGTTTGACGCGCCACATAACCTAGATCTTCAATGATTTGGAAACCAAGACCAGATCCAAAGCCGGCAATTAAAATCGATTTCAAATCCTTACGACCCAAAATCAAGAGGATCCAGAAGGCCACCAGAGCTTTGAAAAATTCTTCAGAAAAAGGTGCTGTCAAAGCATCTGTCCATTTATTAAAGGTACTAACATCCTGAATGAGATGACTATTGAAATGGTCAATGAGGCTGTTCCCTGAAAAACTGAGCCAGCCAGCAACAAAAGCACCTCCAAACATGGTTGCCCACAAAACAAGAAGAGGAACCTCAAATCTTCTTGCAAGTCGCTTAATAAAGAGATAAAGAGGGACGACAATCACCGCTAAAACGAGCAGATTTAATACCAAATCTCTTCCTGCTACTTGGCTAAACTCTTGTTGGGAGAGAGAGCCTAGCTCAAACTCCATCCCAATCCCTGCTAAGACCAGAAATAGGAAGAGCAATATTCGTTGAAACTTATTCATCCTTCTTACCTCCCTTTGCTTTCTTTGATTTGATGAAGAAAATTCCTACTCCTATCACTGTCACAAGGGCTAAGCCAATCGTAATGACGAAGTCATAATCAAATGGTACCAAATTGATTTCTTCTTCTTGGTTTGCATCTTCTTCATCTGTTAAATCGTCAATAGCACCTTGTCCATATTGAGCAATCACCTTTTCTTCTGCTTCTTGACGAATTTCTTGCAGACGATCGAAGGTCTTTTGAGCTCGAGTCATGCTCGTTTCTGTCGCTTTTAGGCTCGCCTGCTCTGGCTGTGAAGCGAGGGCGATTTGTTCTTGATCACTGATTTCTTGCTCAGCCATCCATTGAGATTCTAGGCGTTCCATTTCAGTACGGATGGCCCCATCTCCGAACAAATCAGGATATTTGGCAACTAAGTCATTAATGCGAGACATGGTCCAATACCAAGATTGGGGATTATAGGCTGTTCCTAATTCTTGATAGGCTTGGTAGGTATTGGTGATATTGCCATAATAAGGCAGGTAAGGAGCATTTCGTGGGCTTCCCATCGCTAACCACATGGTTCCCCCACCTGCACTATCAGGAACATTATCCTTTAATTGGAAAATATGGGCTTCCATAACATTCGGGTTCGAAATCGGGTATTTATAGACTTCATCAAACTTCCCTTTTTCTGGAATCCCTTTTCCATCTAACTCCATTTGATCTTGTGGTTTGAAGTCTGTTCCTTCCAACCGATTGCGTTGGAGATTCATCGCATCTCGTAGCGTCAATTTCCGATCCGTTGTATGCATCAAGTCAAAATACTCGTCATCGTAGTTCACATCTGCATCTGGATCCAGTGACTTAATACCAGACCAAACACGAGAACGATCTGCCTCATGCAAAGGAGGATTATAGGATTGGGAAACATGGAATTGGCCATCGATTTCTTTATAGGTTCCTGCATCACGGGCGACTTTTTCAACATCCTTAGAGGCAATAGTCCGTTCCTTATCTGAAAAATCGACATGTCCTAAGAAGAAGGTATTTGGAAAGACTGCATAACGATCTTCTGGGAAGAGAATGGCTACATATTGGTGACCAGAAAGGATCTCCATGTACCAGATACCTTCCTTGTCCGCGATCGTCACAATATTTCCTTCTGCTGCCCCTTTTTCTTCCACAATTTTAGCAATGAGCTCAACTCCTTCACGAGCCGTTTTGACACTTGGAAGAACGACAGTGGTGAGGGCAGATTCAGCCAAGCCGTCCTCTACATAAGGATCGACCTTTTTAATATTGTCATTTGCTGAAGCTGAGACGGTCGCCGAGATGGACACACCATGCTCATTAAAACCAGCTTCATCAAATACACCCTGTTCTGGTGTAACATCTGGGACAGCTGTATATTTATAACTTACTTCTGGGAGCTCATACTTAAAGCCATTGGTGGCATCTTCAAAGACCTCCCCTTTCTTGTTATAAGTTCGTTCTCTGACCACAAAGTTCTTATTGTGGTTTGGTTCTAAGTCCTCCGTACGTCCGTACAAAGCATTCCCATCTGCTGTTAACTTTTTACCGATGATAAAACCTGTACAGGCCTCTACCGGTTGGGCAAAGAGGAAGAGAGCAGTGATCAAACCCAAGGCTGATCGAGCATAACGTTTCTTCATATTGAACTCCTTTAACTAGATATTAACCGTATAACCTCTTTTAGTATACCTTTTGAACCAAACTTTAGCAAGCGCTTACAACGACTGTAATCAAATAGTAATCTATCTGAAAATTATTTGATCTTCAAATTATCAAACAACCTTCTCTATCTAAGTGTACACTAAAAAGCTCGGAACTTCTTCCAAGCTTTTTCTGAATACTATCTACCTTTTTAGGAAAGAATCAGGCTCGCGACAAGGGGACTTATAAAGACGTAGAAAACGCCAGTTATCCCAATTGCTAAGCCTCCCATAGCTCCGGCTACTTGACCATACTGAAAGGCTGTACCAGTCCCTACCGCATGACCTGTACCCCCAAGAGCCAAACCAATGGCAACAGGATCCTCTACTTTTAGGCATTTAAGAATCGTTGGTCCTAGCACACTGGTTAGGATACCTGTCGCTACAACGACAACTAGGGTAATGGTAGTAATTCCCTGCATTTTTTCAGCAATCCCCACTGCCATGGCTGTTGTCACAGACTTAGGAAAGAGGGAAATAGCTAGAAAGTACTTCATCCCAAAAAGCTTAGCCAAGACAGCTGTAAAAAGCGTGTTGACTACTACTGCTAGAAAACTACTAAGAAGAATACTCTTGGCATGGTGTTTCATCAGATGGAAACTCTTATACAAGGGGATTCCCAGGACAACCGTTGAAGGCACAATCAAATTACTGAGGTAGGTCCCGCCAATATTATAGGCCTTATAGGAAATCCCTGTCAGCTTTAGAAATCCAATGATTAAGACCGTAGCAACTAAGAGGGGGGTCGTGATCGGATGGGGAAAGCGACGAAAAATCATCATCCCAATCAGATAGGCAAAGACTGATAAAGAAATCCCAAAGAGAGGATTTGACCACAAACTTTCCATTATTTCTTCCCTCCTTCATAATCCCCCTCATACCTTGTCTTGATTAAGCCAACAACAAGCGCAATGAGGGTTACATTGATGATGATAGCCCCTAAAATAATCAATACGATGGGCAATAAATAGGGCTGGATGACATCAAACTTATCCATAATCCCAACCGCTGGAGGTAAAAATAAAATCGTCATATTGGCTAAGAGAAAAGATCCGACCAGATTCACATGGCGGATACGAAGCCATTTCAACTGCAAGCAAAGAAATAGAATCAGTAGACCAATAATACTACCTGGAATTGGCAAATGAAAGAGGGTCGATATCCCTTCCCCAATCAAAGAGATGGTAAAGATAATCATCAGTTGAACATAGAGTTTCACGCGCTTCTCCTCAAAATTCTTGAAAGATACACTAACAGTCTACTCCTTTTCTGTAAAAAATCAAGTATTTTCAGAATGTTTTCAGATATAAAAGACAAGGACGACTGCAAGGGTGTCCTTGTCTAGAGAGCTATTTATATTTTCTTGGCTAGCATGGTCGCAAAGCGTAAGGCAATTCGATTGCCATTTTCATCACGTCGGTGCAGATGCCCTGGATTTTCATTGTATTTAACGAGTTCCCAATCCTTGTAGTAGTCTGCTAGCTCGCCTTCCTTAAAGGTAAAGGAAAAAGGAACCTGGCAAGGATAGTCCTCTGTATCCATGGCACAAACGATCAAGTTATAGCCTCCCGGATTGGTCTGGTCTTGCATATTTCGAATAATCGCTGGAATGCGATCCGCTTGCAAGAACATGAGGACAACCGTTGAGACAATCAAATCATAACTTTGTTTTAGGTTCGCTGAGTTGATATCATAGAGTCCCACAGTCATTTCCAAATCTTCTTGTTCTACAATACTTTGGAGGATCTCTAGGGCTAATTCATTTTGATCGACTGCTGTCACTTCAAAGCCATGCTGGGCCAAAAAGAGAGCATTTCGTCCTTGTCCACACCCCAAATCCAAGGCCTTGCCTGGAGAAAGGGACTCCATGGCTTCTAGCACTTCCGAATGGACGGGATTGCTATTATATTTTTTGGGGAAATAATCTTTGGGCTCACAGTAGAATTCCAAAAACCATTCCACATCATCTGTAAGGGCCTCTACACGATGCCAAGCTTGCGGCTGTGCCATCGGGTTATCCGCACCTGCCTCAAAAACATGGCTAGCTACTTCTTCCCCATCTTCCGTCAGCTCAACAAACTTGAGTTTTCCTTTTAGGACTGTAATCTTTCCCCAAGTACCTACTTTGGTATTGTGTTTTCTTTGGACTGCTTCAGGCATGGTATCCTTGGTCCACAAAGGCATCCGTTTATAGGCAATTAATTTTTCAGGCATCCGTTTCTTCTCCTTCTTTCTATCTATCCCTATCATACAAAAATTGCATGCAAATAACAATAAAAAGAGTGGAATTACAAGCTCCTTTTCTGAAGACTTCTATTCCACTCTCTTAGAATCCAGTTGAGGCAGGATGCTGATTTAACAGTCTCTGTCTACTTATTCTTCATTTTCATTCTTTTTTGATTTTTTAAAGTAGAAACCTGCCAAGCCAAATCCTGCAATAGCCAAAACTCCTAAGACGGTAGATAAACTGCTGTTTGAATCACTTGCCTTGCTAGATGATTGACTAGAAGCTGTTTCTTCCTTCTTATCAGTTTCTTTCGATGCATCTTTTTCAGCTTGAGCTGCTGCTACCAGATTGGCCTTGTTATAGCCGTCATATACAAAGTCTGCTTCCAAACCTTTTTCTGTACGAATCTTATCTTCCATCTCGCTTTCAACTTGCTTGATTTGTTTGAAGATGGTTTCCGCACGTTTAAGTGAGTCACTTGTTACTTCGTCTGCAGTAGCTTTCGCTTGGTCATCAGTAAGTCCACTGTATTTTTGATCCAAAGCTGCTTGTTCTTTGATCCATCCTTTTTCCAATTCTTTCCACTTCTCTTGGATGCTGTTGCCAAAGAGGTCTGGGTATTTCATGACCATTTGGTCAATATGCCAAACAGCCCAATACCAAGAAGTTGGATCGTATTTGGCAGAACGAACTTTGAATGGTGCATAGGTATCGTTGACAATACCATAGAATGGCACATAAGGCGTGTTCCGGCTTTGAGCGAGACCTAACCAAACGACACCACCAAATGGAGTTGGCAAGTCCTTCTTAATTTGGTATACGTGGGCGTTAATGACGTTTTCATTTCCCAAAGCATATTTGTATTTATTGGTATCGACTTCTTTACCTGGTTCCACCAAGTCATCTGGTGTGTATTGTTTGAGGTGTTCGAACCGGTTCCGTTGTTCAGCGAAAACATCTTCTAGACTATACTTTTTAGAAGGATCCGTTGGTTTGCGCAAAAGGTCAAAGTGCTTATCATCATATTTGATGTCCGCTTTAGGATCCATCAAGGTAATCCCTGCATAGGTCCGTGAGCGGTTGCGTTCGGTATATTCATCTGGACCATAAGAGTCTGCAATATGGAAGTTACCATCTTTATCAGTCTTGTAGTGGTCTGCCTTTTTAGCAACTGCTTCCACATCTTTCGAAGCAATGACATTGTCCTTGTCCTTGAAATCCACATGTCCTAGATAGTAGGTATTGGCAAAGATGGCATAGCGGTCTTGAGGGAATTTAATGGCTACATATTGGTGACCAGAGAGGATTTCCATGTACCAGAGTTCATTCTTATCTGCTACGACAATGATGTTTCCTTCGGCAGATCCTTTTTCATCAAGTACCTTGGCAACCAACTCAATTCCTTCACGAGCTGTTTTGACACGTGGAAGAACCAAGTCCACCATAGCAGCTTCAGCCAAGCCATTTTTCACCAGTGGGTCTGCTTTCAAAATCTTATCGTGTGGGGTTGCAGATACGGTAGAAGTCATGGAAACGCCTGCTTCGTTAAAGCCGTGTGCTCCGAAGTTCCCGTTGGAACCATCTCCATGGGCTGCATCATAAGTTGCGGTATATTTCATTTCATGACTCAAGTGGGGATAAGCAAAGCCGTTGGATTCGTCCTCCAACATATCTCCATCCTTATAGTCTTTGGCAGGTACCACCTCGTAAGTTTTATTGTGGCGACCACCATCGGGAGCATAAGGATAGTCTTCAGTCCGCCCAAAGAGCATGGAACCATCTGTCGTGAGTTCCTTCCCAACAATGAAGGCTGAGCAGGCCTGCGCAACTTGAACTGGAATCAAGGCAAAGGCCATCAAAGCAATCATCAGTTTGACCAGTAGTTTTCTCATAGTCGATCTCCTTTATGACTACAAAAGAGGCTAGAAAATCATTTTCAAGCCGACGAAAAACAACTATACCAACGCTACCTTCAGTATACTCTTATCCAGAAAATAATGCAAGCGGTTTCAAGAAAGGGAATTTAAAAATAGGAACAGTTTTCAGCCCTTGCTTCAGCTGTTCCTATTTCTTACTTTAACGCGTATTGTATTGCTTCATGACACGAGCAATGTCACGATTTTGCTCCCGCCGTTTGATGGATTCACGTTTGTCATAATCGTGCTTCCCTTTGGCTAAGCCCAGCAAGAGCTTGGCGTAGCCATCCTTAAGGTAAACCTTAAGGGGAACTAGAGTCATCCCTGTTCCTTTAGTCTCCTGCTCCAACTTTTGAATTTGCTTCTTATGCAGCAAGAGTTTGCGACGACGCTCTGGGTCTTGGTTCCAGATATTGCCTTCCTCATAGGGAGCAATATGAACATTGCTGAGCCAGACTTCCCCATTTTTGACTTGGGCAAATCCATCCTTGAGGTTGATACGAGCTGCTCGAACACTCTTGATTTCTGTACCAGTCAGGACCATTCCTGCTTCAATGGTTTCAACAATTGTATAATCGTGGCTTGCTTTCTTATTTTGTGCGACGACCTTTCCCTCGCCCTTTGCCATGCTTAGCTCCTTTCTTAGCTACTTCCTTGTAAAAAGGTTTCTTACTCTTTTTCTTCTTGTCTTTTGAAGAATGCTTGCACTTGTTCTCTCTAAAGCCCCCTTGCTTTCGTTCTTCTTTCTTAGAAGAAGGGCGCTTAGAGTGTCCATTTCGATCTTTACGATCCGATGCTGTAGTGACTTTTTCAATCAAATCCAGCTCACTTGGGATATAAGAAAAATCAATCTCGCCAGTCATCTTATCCGCTCTTTCGACCCTGATTCGGATCTCCTGACCGACACGGAAGGTCACGCCTGATTTTTCCCCACGCAAGGTCAAATCGCGCTCGTTAAAATGATAAAAACCAGGTAAGGTGGTGATGTGGATCAAACCTTCTACGGTATTTGGCAATTCAACAAAGAGACCAAACTTGACGACACTGGACACCAAAGCATCGTACTCTTCGCCAACATAGTCCTCCATGTACTCTGCCTTCTTCATGGCTTCTACTTCCCGTTCAGCATCAATGGCGCGACGTTCCCGACTAGAGGATTGGCTAGCAATATCTGGAATGACCTGTTCAAAATGACTAGCTACTTCAGAATCTTTTCCATACTCTCGCACCATGCGGTGGACTAATAAGTCTGGATACCGGCGAATCGGACTGGTGAAGTGAGTATAGAACTCAGCTGCTAGCCCATAGTGGCCGTGGTTGTGCTCGGAATAACGCGCTTGCTGCATGGAACGAAGCAACATCATAGACAAGACATCAGCATAGGGTTCCCCTTCTACCTTCTTCATGATGTCCTGCAAGGTTTCCTGACTCATGGAACTAGCTGTCCCATAAATTGGAAGGCCAAAACTAGAGGCATAATCGATAAACTTTTGCACCTTCTCTGCTTTGGGTTCTTCGTGAATCCGGTAAATAAAGGGAAGTTTTCGTTTGGCAAAATGCTCTGCTACTGTCTCATTGGCGATCAGCATGAAGGATTCAATCATCCGTTCTGCAACCCCACGTTGGCGCAAGACGATGTCTACTGGTTTTCCTTGAGGATTGACCAGGATTTTAGCTTCGCTGGTATCAAAGTTCAGGGCTCCTCGTTTTTCCCGCATTCCTTCTAAGATTTGATGAAGACCAACCATGGCTTCGATACTTGGCACAATGGCTTGGTATTCCTCACGCTTCTCCTGGTCTCCAGCAATGATCTCATTGACATCGCTATAGGTCATCCGGAAAGTCGTTTTAATGACCGTTTGGGTGATCTGGTAGCGAAGTACCCGACCACGCTGGTCGATCTCCATAATGGCTGACTGGGTCAAGCGATCCACTTGAGGGTTTAAGGAACAAATCCCGTTTGATAGACGCTCAGGTAACATGGGCACGACCCGGTCTGTCACATAGACAGAGGTCGCGCGGTTGAGGGCTTCCTTGTCCAAGGCAGAACCTTCGGTTACATAATAAGAGACATCGGCTATGTGAACGCCAAGCTCAAAATTCCCACCTTCCAAGCGCTTGATGTGAACCGCATCATCCAAGTCCTTGGCATCGGCACCATCAATGGTAAAGATGATTTCATCTCGAAGGTCCAAACGTCCCTCCATATCCTTCTCACCAGGCTGGTCTGGGATACTTTCTGCTTCTTTGAGGACTGCTTCTGGAAATTCTGAGACGATATCCATAGATTCTAAAACTTCCAAGACATCAATCCCAGGATCTGTCACATGCCCAACCACATCTTGTACTGAGGCTACAAAGTAGTTGTGTTTTCGACTCGGATACTGTTCAATAGCTACCTTGAGAACTTCCGTTCCCTCTAATTGTAGGGCAGGTTTTTTCACGTAGATGTGTTGGCTAATCTTTTGATTCTTTGAAAGGATGTAGCCTGCATATTTGGGTTTTTCCTCATCCAAAACGATTTGGCCGACGACTGTTTGGAGGCTATGCTCCAAGACATCAATGATTTTCCCCTCTGCCGCTGTCCCCTTTTGCCGATCGGCGACCTTGGTGATTACAACCTCAACTGTATCCCCATCAATGGCATGGTTGACATCATTTCGTCCAATAAAAAGGTCCTCTTCTTCCCCCTCTAAGCTGACAAATCCAAAGCCACTCTTATGAGCATGGAAAATCCCTTTCACAGTAATGACGCCTTTTGGCTTGGCATCAAGGAGACTTAAAAAACCATTTTCTTCAAAGGTTAGTTGACGACGTCGCTCCATCAGCGAAATGGTCTTAATCAGTTCACGAAAACCTTTGGCGTCAGTACTCCCAATGGCTTGAGCCAATTGATCAACCTGAGCTTTTCCCTCCTGTTTTAAATAATCAATAATTTTACTTTTCATATCTTGTGCTGGTCACCCAGCCTCCTTTATTTTCTTTCTTTCAGAGAGATTTCTTTACAAGTGACAAACTCCCTATCAAACGACCCATAGATGAAAAAATAGGCAAAGACAATGTCTAAGCCTATCTTATTTACTGGATAATACCATTAGAATCATCGCAATCAGTAACCAAAGGAAAATCATGACTCCTGTTAAACGTTGCATGACTGCTTCGAATCCACGAGCTTTTGAACGTTCGAATAAGTCATTTGAGCTTGCATCGAATACGTTGCTAGATTGATTTTTAGTTGGTTGCATGAAGATAGCAATAACAATTAATACAGATAGTACCAATAAAATAGTAATCAACGGTTTAGTCATAATTAAAAAACTCCTTAAAATCTTATCTATTTTACCATAAAAATCATTTTGTTTCAAGATGTAATGTCACTTTTCTCTCTTTGGGACAATACTTCAAAACTTCAATTTTTTCAGGGTGTGTCTTCATATTTTTACTTGTCAAATAATTCTGACTACCACAGCTCGTGCAGGTTAGTTGTACTTTAATGCGCACTGATTTCTCTCACTTTCAAATACTTTCTAAAGATGAATAAAAGGAAGGCCAAATCTATAAAGGCTAGGATAGCAGTCCCATAGAATACCCAATGGTAATTGACATGCATGGCAATACTAGAGCCCATCATGGGACCAAGAACTCCCCCAACATAAAAGAAGAGCTGATTGTAACTAAAAATCCGAGAAATTCCTTCCTTGGGAGTCATGCGGTTTAAGAGAGCCGTCACTCCGGGCATTAAGGCTCCTGTCCCAATTCCAAATAGGAAGCGAAGAAGGCCTAATTGAAAAGGGGTCTGAGCAAGGGCACAGAAGATATAGAGGATGCCACTATAGAGAAGAGCTAAAAGTAAGAGGCGATGGTTGCCAATTTTATCTCCGAGCTTTCCCATCCATCCCGATGTCAGGATACTGGAAATCCCCATCGCTGATACGATCAGTCCAGATACAAAAATAACATTGTCGCTCTGGCCAAGTTCTCTCACATAGAGTGGAAGAATGGGAGAAATGGACTGCCCTATCATCTGAATGGTCATACTGGTCAAAAAGAGGCCCAGTAAAATGTCCTTATGCTGGATAGAAGTCAATAAATCCCAGCTTGAAAGGTGCTCCTCCTTCGATATTTGTTGGTAGTCTTCCTCAATGCCCCACCAAGTCAGGACAGAGACGAGAAAGAGGAAAAAACCAACGAGGAGAAAGACATTCCGCATACCAAATTGCTCTGCAATCAATCCTCCCAACAAGGGGCCCATCAAGGTACCGGCAACAGTTCCCGTCGATAAGGTTCCTAGAGCGTATCCAGATTGATTCTTTGGCACCTGACTAGCAATGAGAGCCGTGCTGTTAGGGACAAAGCCTGAGAAGACACCATTTAATAAGCGTAGGAGCAACAACCAAAAGACGGAGGGGACAAAAGCAATTCCTCCCATGGTCAAGGTCATGGCAATCGAGGCTCTCAACATCATGGGTTTCCGACCATAACGGTCTGCCAGACTCCCCCAGATTGGGGCCATTAGAGCAGAAGTCAAAGAGGAGGAGGCGACTGCAATCCCAGCATAAAAAGGAACTGCCGGACCTTTTACCCCCAACTCCTCCACAAAAAGAGCCATAAAAGGGACCACCAATGAAAGACTGGCACCTACGAAAAAGCAGCCAATCCAGGCAATAAAAAGATTTTTACGCCAATTGATTTCCAGTGAAATAGGATCATCTTCTTTCTATTTGTTCTATAGCCCGATAGATTTCCTGATAGAGGTGATCACGCTGGCTATTGTTATCGATCACGAGATCGACAAGAGCTTTTTTCTCATCTAGAGGCATCTGGGCTACCAAACGATCGCGCGCCTGGACCTCTGTTAAGGCATTGCGCTCCATCAAACGTTCTAACTGAGTATCTTCCGTCACATATACCAGCCAGACTTGGTCAAACCAGTCCAGATATCCCTGCTCGATTAACAAGGGGATATCCATGAAAAAGATGTCTTCTGTTGCAGCTAGTCGGTCCCTTTCTCGCGCCAGAGCTTTGCGGATGATCTCCCCTTGTACTTGGTTGGACCAGGCAATCTCTTTCTGGCTTGAAAAGATTCGTTGAGCCAGAGCAGGACGATTCAAGTCCCCAGTATCTAGGAGGATGTCCCTTCCAAAATGATCTACCAAAGCTTGATAGAGTTCTCCACCTGGTGCCTGCAAGTCATGGACCACTCGATCAGCATCAATGACAGGATAGCCTTTTTCTTTCAAATAAGAGGTAACAGTGGACTTTCCTGAAGCAATCCCTCCTGTTAATCCGATGATTCTTGCCATCTAGTTCTCCTTTTGGCAGTGAGGGCAAAAATGGGTTCCACGTCCCCCCAGCTGAATTTTTTCAATCGGTGTTCCGCAGCGCAAACAAGGTTGACCTGTTTTCCCATAGACCTGGTGTTCTTCCTGCATGGTGCCATCCTCGCCAAAAGCATTGCTGTAGGAGCGAATGGTGGAGCCCCCCTTTTCAACAGCCTGAGCAAGTACAGCAATCGTTTCTTTGCGGATGGCTTTGGCTTCTGTAGCAGTCAAGCTTTGCCCCAAGCGGGCTGGATGAACCTTGGCTCGATAAAGGACCTCATCTACATAAATATTGCCCAGACCAGCCACTAATTTTTGGTCCAAAAGGGCTGACTTAATGGGTTTCTTTGATTTTTTAAGAGCTGCTTGGAAGGCTGGGGCTTTAAAATCCGCTTCTGTCGGCTCAGGACCAATTTTTTTCGCCAAAAAATAGCTATCGACAAGCTCAGGCACTAGGACTTCCATGGTCCCAAACTTGCGAACATCTTCATAGACCAGGGTGCTGCCATCCGTAAAACAAAAGAAGACATGGGCGTGCTTGCGAGGAGGGACCTCGTCTGGATAAAAGAAATACTTACCTTCCATCCGCAAATGCGAGATGAGAACCAGATCCGTCAGATAAAACAAGAGGTATTTCCCACGACGCCCCAGGGCCCGAATTTCTTGACCTGGGAGATCTTGACGAAAAGCATCCAGATCCGTCTGAATCATCTTTGGATACTTTACTTCCACTGACTGGATGGTCTTCCCAAGAATTAATTTCTCAAGACCTCGTCGAACGGTCTCTACTTCTGGTAATTCAGGCATAGTACTCCTTTCAAAAACAAGAAGCAGGCCATCTGCCCACCTCTTCTTAATATTCTTTTTCGTTGTATCCGAAATCAGCAAGATCCAATTTCTTATCCCGCCAATTTTTCTTGACTTTAACCCAGGTTTCTAGGAAGACCTTGTCCCCTAGCATGAGCTCAATATCCTTACGCGCAAGGGTTCCGATCTTCTTGAGCATGGCACCGCCTTTTCCGATGACAATGCCTTTTTGGCTATCGCGCTCGACCATGATGGTTGCTCGGATATGGACCTTATCTGTCTCTTCATCCCGCTTCATAGAATCCACCACTACGGCAACAGAGTGGGGAATTTCTTCTCGCGTCAAGTGCAAGACCTTCTCGCGGATCATTTCAGAGACCAAGAAGCGCTCTGGGTGATCCGTAATTTGATCAGCAGGGAAATATTGGAAACCTTCTTCTAAGTTTTCGCTCAAAATATCAATCAAACGCGAAACATTGTTTCCTTGAAGGGCTGAAATCGGCACGATTTCCTTGAACTCCATCTGACTACGGAAGTCATCGATTTGCGCCAAGAGTTGATCTGGGTGAACCTTGTCAATTTTATTCACCACCAAAATCACAGGCACCTTAGCAGCCTTGAGGCGTTCGATGATCATGTCATCACCTTTCCCACGTGGCTCGTCTGCTGGCACCATAAAGAGAACGGTATCCACTTCTCGAAGGGTGCTATAGGCCGACTCTACCATGAAGTCTCCAAGCGCTGTCTTGGGTTTGTGAATCCCTGGGGTATCGATAAAGACGATCTGTTCCTTATCGGTCGTGTAGATTCCCATAATCTTGTTGCGCGTTGTCTGCGCTTTATCACTCATGATGGCAATTTTTTGCCCCATGACGTGGTTCAAAAAAGTTGACTTCCCGACATTGGGACGTCCTAAAATGGCTACAAAGCCTGATTTAAATGTCATAGTTTCCTTTCATGAGGGAAGTCTCCCTCTTATCCAAATACTAGAGCCCACAACTTGGGCACAAATATAATAAGACCTGTCACCAAGGCAAAGCCCGAAATAACGAGAACCGCTCCTGCCGCCATATCTTTGGCATTCTTTGCCAGCATGGAGAAATGGTAATCGCTCGCCAAATCCACTACATTTTCAAGAGCAGAATTCATGATTTCAAAGGCAATGACCAAAGAAACACTTAAGAGTAGAAAGAGCCACTCTGTTGCTGAAATGCCAAAAAGGAAGCCTGCAACAATCGCTAAGATAGCTGAAAGTGCATGCTTACGCATATTTCGTTCCTCTTTAAAGGCTGTGAAAATCCCTGTTAAAGCAAATTCAAGACTGGCAATCAGTTCTCGATTTTTCCATTTTCGTTTATTGTCTTGTGAGTCCATAGGCTGTCAAAATCTCTTCCTGTAAGCCAAACATTTCCTTCTCTTCTTCCGGAGTATAGTGATCATAACCGTTGATATGAAGGAAGCCATGCACTGCTAAAAAGCCCATCTCGCGCTCAAAGCTATGACCATACTCAGCCGCTTGCTCACGCGCCTTGTCTACAGAAATAAAGAGCTCTCCAATATAGGTATCAAACTCTGCCATCATTTCTGCCAATTCTGGATGGTCTTCTAAATCTTCTTCTGAAAAAGCAATATCCATCTCTGGTTTGTATTCCAGACTGATCACATCCGTTGGGCGATCCGTATCCCGGTATTCCAAGTTCAATTCATGGCTACGTTCGTTGGTTACAAAGGTCACTGCCATTTCCTTGTCTTCTTTGCCCAATTTTTTTGCAGCAAATTCTAAAATTTCCTGGGTTTGTTTGATCATTTCTTCAGAGACTTGACCGGTCTCATCAACCATTTCAATATACATCTTGGATCACCTCACTATCATTTCAATTATAGCATAAAAATAGCGTATATACTAGAATACACGCTACTTTTACTATTTGAAGAATGCCCTTTTATTCAACCGTCTGTTGGATAGCTTGCATCTGGGCATAAATGCCACCATGGGCAATCAAGTCTGCATGTTGGCCCCGTTCGACAATGCGTCCTTCTGATAGAACCAAGATCTGATCCGCATCTTGAATGGTCGATAAGCGGTGGGCAATGATAAAGGTCGTCCGGCCCTTTTGCAGGACTGCCATAGCCTTCTGAATAATCTCCTCTGTCTCCGTATCAATGTGAGAGGTCGCTTCATCCAGAATCAAAATTTTCGGATTCATGTAAAGGGTCCGCGCAAAGGAAATCAATTGACGCTCCCCACTTGAGAAGGCAGATCCCTTTTCAACCACTGGATGGTCAATTCCCTTTTCTAATCTCTGGATCATAGGCAGGGCACCGACCTGTTTTAGAGCATCCAAGACGCGATCAAGGTCGATATCTGTTTGACTCATGGCCACATTGCTAGCAATGGTCCCTGAGAACAGATAGGGATCCTGTAAGACAATTCCCATATGGGAGCGAAGACTCTCTCTAGAGAAATGGCGAATATTCTGGCCGTCGATCCGGATTTCCCCCTCCTGCGGATCATAGAAACGATAGAGCAAGTTCATAATGGAGGATTTACCCGAACCGGTATGGCCAACCAAGGCAAGGGTTTGACCCGGATGAGCTTGGATGGAAATGTCCTTCAGAACTGGCTTGCCTTCTTCATAGGCAAAAGTGACCTGATCAAACTCCACAGCCGCCCGATCTATTTGGATCTCTTCGGTTGCATCTGCCTCTTCCTTTTCATCTAGGAAAGTCAAGACCCGCTCCCCTGTTTCCAGAGAGCGCCGGATATCTGGAAGACGGCGGATCAAATTGGCCATGAGATCAAAAAGCTGAATAACATAATTGAGATTGATAAATAAGAAACCTGCAGTCATCCCCAAATCTCCCCCAAGATAGGATAGGCCTGCAATAGTTAAAATTCCTGCAATGACGATGTATTTCAAGAATTCTGTCAGGCTCCAAGAGGCAATGGAGTCTGCTAGAACCAAACGATCATAGGCCACAGTCATCTTGTCTGTCGTCTGATCAAACTCATCAATCACGCGCTGTTCTTGTCCGTAAAGTTGGATCATACTCGCTCCATGAAGCAGTTCATTAACCTGGGTATTGATCTCACTTCTGGAATCAAAGAAGTCCTTCATGGGCTTGTCCGTCATACGCTTATACAAGGCCTGAATCCCGTAAAAGATAGGGAACATCAAACATAAGAGGAGACCCATCATGGGATTGATAGTAAAGAGAACTCCCATGATAAAGAAGAAACGCATCAAATGAATCACCAAATACATGCAGGAATTGTAAAATTGAGTCCGTAAGGTCTCTGTATCATTAACAATTCGTGTAGCAATTTTCCCTGCTGGCTTGTCATCAAAGTAGGAAATCGGTAGTTGTTGCATCACAAGGAAGGCTTGATCGCGTAGCTGTGCAGTTACCTTATTGCCTCCATGGATCAAAACCCGATTGCCTATATAACTGACAATCTGACCCACAGCCAAAACAATCAGATAGAGGACACCCATAGGATAGAGTGCTCCTAACTCTCCTCCCTGACTCAAGGCTGTCAAGGGACCATCAATCATTTTTTGCAGAATAAACGGCGATAGATCTGACAAAATCGTTGCCAGCAAAAGACAGATGAAACCTAGCCCAAAAATACCAGGAAAAAGGGATAGTTTTTGTAAGAGTCGTTTTAAAATACCCATCTTATTCTCCTTCCTGTCTTTGTTGCCGTTGGTATTGTTCGTAATACCAACCCTCTTGAGCTAGTAAATCACTAGCTGTTCCTTCTTCTACAATCCGTCCTTGATCTAACACAAGGATCCAATCTGCCTGATGGACAGCTGAGAGACGGTGAGAGACTATCAAGGTTGTCTTTCCTTGTCGCTCTCTTTGAATGGTCTCAATAATGGCCTGTTCCGTCTTGGCATCCACTGCGGATAAAGAATCATCCAAGAGGAGCAACTGGGCATCACGTAAAAAGGCGCGTGCCAAGGAAATCCGCTGCTTCTGTCCTCCCGATACAGATACTCCCTTTTCTCCGATCAAAGTGTCCAGACCATCCGACATCCGTTCCAAATCATCTGCGAAGGCTGCCTGAGCGATAGCATCCATGATTTCCTCTTGACTAGCTCCCTTCTTACCAAGGGAAATATTTTCTAAAATAGACTTCGAAAATAAGATGTGTTCCTGAGAGACGTAACCGATTTTTTCCTCAATAGAGCGTCTCACATAGTGTGTAACGGACTCCCCATTAATGGTAAACGTCCCTTGCCCAAGTGGGTATTGACGTAAAAATTGACGGACCAAACTTGTCTTTCCTGCTCCTGTTCGACCCACAATCCCAATGGTTTGCCCTTTATTGAACTGCAAAGAAATCTGCGAAAGACTCTCCTTCTCCGCCATCGGATAGGTAAAAGAATAGTTTTCGAAAACTACCTCATTCAGTTCCTCTAGCCAATCATCTCCATCTCTTTCCAAGTCATCATCCTCTTCGACCAATTCTGACAACTTTTTGTGGGATGTCTTGGCTGTTTGATAGACAAGGATGAAGTCTGCTAGCATCCACATCGGCTCAATCAAGGCCACTAGATACAATTCTAGACCTAGCAGTTGACCCAAGCTAATCTGTCCAGTCTTCAAGAAGTGACCCCCACAGACCAAAAGCAGGACGGTTGAAACCCCGATAAAGCAGAGGGCAAAAGGACCAAAGGCATTTTGAATAGAGGCAATCTTATCCCCCGTCTTGGCCAAACTTTCTGTCCGCTCTTGAAATTGTCGCACCTGACGCTCCTTGCGGCTATAGGCCCGCATGACCCGAATCCCTTCGATGGATTCTAGGACCTCATCATTCAAGTTAGCCACGGCATCACGGTTTTCATCCACATAGATCTCTTCCTTTTTCCCCAGGAGATAGGTTGATAAAACCAGAAAACTCATAGGAATAAAGGAAATTAAACTCAACTGCCAGGAAATCAAGAACATGGCTGGAATGATAAAAAGGAACAAGCCTCCCCCGTAAAGGACAATCAGCATCCCATAGCCGACCATCCCCATCATCCCGTCTACATCCGTGGTAAAACGAGTCAGGAGATCCCCTGAGCGAAACTTTTCATAAAATGGCCGTCTCATAACTACGAGCTTACGAAAAGCTTGCCCCTGTAGCCTAGCCTTGTAATGGACCGAAGCTTGAAACAACTTCAGATGCCAGTAGTAAGCAGAAATGTAATTTAAAAAAGTAGCTCCCAACAAGAGAGCAATATCTCTCGTAAAACTTGCCTGAGTCAAGGTCTGCTTGCTCAGCTGGTCGACTAGTCGTTGAATGACCTGTGTCGGTATTAAAATTGTATAATCATAAATTACTAGGACCACAGCAATGCTGAGATACAGCCACTTATGCTCCCAGATGTACTTCCATAAAGCTCCTATCATCTTCTCCCCTTTCAATTTGGCACAGAAAAAACCCAAGTAGGAGCTGAGTACGTGCTCAGTCCACACTTGGGCCTTCTGATGCCTGTCACCAATTCAGTTAAGGCAGGCAAAAATGCATACAAAAAACCCAAGACAGACTCCTCCATCTTGGGTTTCATTCAATTTTTTACATAGAACTCAACTGAGATTGGAGAAGTTGTGTATTCAATTGTGTCATCAAGAATGTTACTTTGTTCATGATGGTTTTCTCCTTTCTCTTTGTTGTTCTAACTTTACCACGGATTTCTGTGCTTGTCAACGTTTTTTTGAAAATTGTTGAAAAAAGATCCATAAATAGGCACTCAATTAGAAATTAAAGCACAAAAAAGAAGCCTAGATCCTCTCTAAGCTTCTCTCTTCTTATATGCTAGTTGCCGGGATTGAACCGGCGACCTCATCCTTACCATGGATGCGCTCTACCGACTGAGCTAAACCAGCAGTACCTATCTACTATATCATGGAGATAGGCCTTTTGTCAATATCCTGACTCATTTTTCTGCCAAATATTCTTCCTTCGTGAGGACATAATGAACTCGCGTCACCATTCGCCCTTCTTCATGCAGGTCTAGCATCGCGTAGGGCTCCTCGTGAGAATATTTCATACCTGATTTGGCCATCACCCGTCCAGAAGCTGGGTTGTTCTGATCATGAACAGCAATGAGCTTGTTCATCCCTAACTGTTCAAAAGCCAAGGCAATGACTGCCTTGGTAGCCTCTGTCGCAAGACCTTGGTTCCAATAGTCTTTATTCAGAACATAGCCGATACTCCCCTTCTTCAGAGAAAGATCCAAATCCAGTAAATCAATCGTCCCGATAAATTTTCCATTTTCTTTGAGATCGATCCCCCATCTGCCAAGTGGGCTCGCTAGGTAAAAGAGGGCAATATTATTACGCGTCTCTTCTAGACTATGATTGGTTGGAAAGGTATAGCGCGTAACTGTTTCATCAGAAGCATACTCAAACATAGCCGGTGCGTCTTCAAGAGTGACCGGACGCAAGTGCAAACGCTCTGTCTCCACTTCACGATAAGCCGCTAACTTCACATATAAATTTTCCATTTGACACTCCTTCTTTAGGGATTAGTTTAGCAAATAACATAAAGGAAGGCAAGCTCAATTTTTTCTTGCTTTTTAACCCACTTTTCTATAAAATAAAAACAATCAATTAAAAGAGTTGGATAAGGAGTGAAAAGGTCATTGAGTTAGGAGAGGAATCTCACACCAATGGCCTTTTTACACCCATATCTAAGTAAGGAGAAATAATCATGTTAATCGGTATCCCAAAAGAAATTAAAAACAATGAAAATCGTGTTGGTTTGACACCTGCAGGTGTACAAAGCTTGGTGAAGAAAGGCCATCAAGTTTTGGTAGAAACAAATGCTGGACTTGGTTCTGGCTTTGGCGATGAAGATTACGCCAAACAAGGAGCGACTATCGTTGCAACTGCTGCAGAAGCTTGGGCAGCTGAATTGGTGGTCAAGGTCAAAGAACCCCTCGCTGAAGAATACGACTTCCTTCGCGAAGACCTCTTGCTCTTCACCTACTTGCACATGGCTGCCGCTCCTGAATTAGCTGATGCCATGGTGACTGCCAAGACAACTGGGGTAGCTTACGAGACTGTACGAGACCTTGAAGGACAATTGCCTCTCTTGGTGCCAATGAGTGAGGTTGCTGGACGAATGGCGGTGCAAATCGGGGCTCACTTCCTCACTAAACAAGAAGGTGGATCTGGCGTCCTCCTAGGTGGGGTACCTGGTGTTCCTAAAGGGAAAGTTACCATCATCGGTGGTGGGGTCGTTGGAACCCACGCAGCTCGGATCGCACTTGGACTCGGCGCCCAAGTGACTATCTTGGATATCAGTGCCAAACGTTTGGCTGTTCTGGAAGATGTCTTTGGTCACCAAATCCAAACCCTTATGTCCAATCCATTTAACATTGAAGCCAGTGTCCGTGATGCCGATGTTGTTATCGGGGCTGTCTTGATCCCTGGAGCTAAAGCTCCTAAATTAGTGACAGACGATATGGTCAAACAAATGCGTCCCGGTTCTGTCATCGTGGACGTAGCTGTGGACCAAGGTGGGGTTATTGAAACAGCAGACCGTGTGACAACACATACGGAGCCTGTTTACGAAAAACACGGCGTGCTCCACTATGCCGTTGCCAATATTCCAGGTGCTGTCGCTCGTACTTCTACCATCGCCCTTACCAATGTAACCCTTCCTTATGTAGAAGCTTTAGCTGACAATGGCTTCCATAAGGCCATCGCCCTCGACGAAGGCTTGCGCCAAGGTGTTACTACTTACCAAGGCCATATCACAAGCCAACCAGTTGCAGAAGGTCTAGAACGCAACTTCACACCAATTGATGAATTGGTTTAATTTCTAATATTTAAAAGGCTGGGCAAAAAGTGTCCAGCCTTCGTTGTATGATAGTAATAACTACATGACGCAGTGGTTGATTGGCATCTTTGTTCGCTTTTAAAGCTCCAAAGACGACCTAATCAACTGTGCGGGGGTGGGAAAACGAACTCTTTTTAATTAGTCTGAGTTCTTTCCCACTCCCTTTTTTATTCTGCTTCTTCTTCCACATCCAGTTTTTCTTTGAGGACTGGATTCTGAATGGGCTCATAGGCCCGGATAATTTCGGCAACTACCGGATGGCGAACGACATCCTTGGCAGAGAAATGCACAAAGTCAATTTGAGAAATATTTTTTAATTTCTCCTGAGCATCAATCAAACCGGATTTGACATTTCGAGGGAGGTCAATCTGGCTGGTATCTCCATTGACAATCATCTTAGAGTTAAAACCAAGACGGGTCAAAAACATCTTCATCTGCATGATAGTTGTATTTTGCGCTTCATCGAGAATGACGAAAGCATCGTCCAAGGTCCGCCCCCGCATATAAGCCAAGGGAGCAATCTCAATAATTTCTCGCTCCATCATCCTAGTGGTTTGGTCTTTCCCTAAAATCTGGTAAAGAGCATCGTAGACTGGTCGTAGATAAGGGTCTACTTTTTCCTTGAGATCTCCTGGAAGGAAACCAAGGCTCTCTCCTGCTTCTACAGCTGGACGGGTCAAAATGATTCGCTTGACTTGACCACGCTTGAGGGCAGTCACAGCCAAGGTCACCGCTAAGAAGGTTTTCCCTGTCCCGGCTGGTCCAATCCCGAAGGTCACATCATGGTGCTTGACACTATCGACATAAATCTTTTGCCCCAGCGTTTTGACCCGAATGGGCTTGCCGTAGCTATCCTTGATGATTTCTTCTTCATACAAGGCGACGAACTTATCCAACTCATCATTACGAACCATTTGAATAGCTGTTACGACATCCGGCGTCCCGATGGTCATACCACGATTCACCAAGATCAGCAAAGCCTCAATGACTTGTCTAGCTTTCTCACAATCTTCTTCTTGCCCAATGACCTGGACAATTTCTGTTCGTGCATGGATGATCACATCCAACTCTTGCTCCATCAAACGCAAATGACGCTCATTGGATCCAAACAGATGGAAGAGATCATCTGGATGACTTAATTGAATATCAATTGAATGTTCTTTCAAATAAAGAACCTCTCTATTTCTGTAAGTTTTCTCTATTATAACAAAGTGACCGAGAATTGACCATCCCCGGCTCACCACTATCTCCTGTTACTAATGACTGAGGTATTCTTCCCAGATTGCATCAAAATCTCCTAGATTAAAGGAGAAACTGGCATGTTCTTCCAGAAAGCGGCTAACCTCATCAAAATCATCTGTATGTTTTGGAAAGGCAGACTCATGAAAAGCTAGATCAGCTAGCAAGGCTTTCGGAGCATTGCTTTTGGGATTGCGCTCTGTCATCAGCCAAGTGTAAAATGATTTTCGCATAAGGCTCCTCTTAGATTAGTTCCGTTCCAAACTGGTCTTGCTTGATTTTTTTCGCTTTCATCAAGCCACCCAGAGCCTTTTTGAACTGCCCCTTGGAAATTCCAAAGGTTGCCTTAATCTCTTCTGGGGAGGACTTGTCATTCAAGGTCATAAAGCCACCATTCCCCTCCAAGTAGGCCAAAATCATCTGCGCATCGTTTTCAAGCATTTCAAACGAGCGTGGTTTCAAGGACAAATTCAAGGTCCGATCCACCTCTCGGAAACCGATGACCCGAGCATCTAAGACTTGTCCCAAACGGGGTTCGGCATAGCGCTCACTTGGATGGATAAAGCCCAGCATATTATTCTCAGGCAGGTAAACAAAGGTCCCTGAAAGTTTTAAGCGATAGACGATGGCCGGCCAGTTCTGGTTTTGCATATTGTTGTAGGCTGGACGAGCAATTCGTTGGAAGTCTTCTTGGTAGGCCAAGACACCCCAGATCCGATCTTTTTTATCAACTTCTAGGCGAACAAAGAGTTTATCGCCTTTTTTCGGCCACAGATCCTTGATTTCTGGCAAAATATCCAGAGAGACGACAATCTCCTTATCGGGTAGACCCGTATCGACAAATACACCCAGGTCCTTGCGAACTTCAGTCACTGTCCCCCAGCCAAATTGGTCCTGACGGGCTGTGACTTCTAGGGTGGTCAGACGCAAACGTTGCTTCATATCCGTATAGGCAAAGCCCTTGACGGATTCTCCAAGTGCATGCTCTCCTTCAGACTTGTCCAAAGCATAAGTCTGCCCATCCTTCTGGACAAAGTAAAAACGATCATTCTCATCCGTTACAAGGCCCACGATATCATGTGCGAGGTTGGTATTCATTTTTTCCTTCTTTCTGGCTAAAGCTCATCAATAGCCCCTTAATGGAAATAAAACTCAGCCAGCAGTGCCAACTGAGTTCATTTCCTCTGTAAACTGCTGGAAATGATTAAACTTCAAGCAATTCTTTTTCTTTGTGTGCTGTCATTTCATCAACATGTTTCACAGCATCATCGGTTACTTTTTGGATCTCTTTCTCAAGATTCTTCAATTCATCTTCAGTGATTTCTTTAGCTTTTTCTTGCTTCTTGGCTTCATCCATCGCATCACGGCGGATGTTACGGATCGCTACTTTAGCATTTTCACCGACTTTTTTCACTTCTTTGGCCAAGTCACGACGAGTTTCTTCTGTCAAAGCTGGGATAACCAAGCGGATAACCGAACCATCGTTGGCTGGAGTAATGCCAAGATCAGAAGCATTAAAAGCGTGCTCGATATCTTTCAATGAAGACTTGTCAAAAGGTGTGATCAACATCACACGAGCTTCTGGAATGGTGATCGATGCGATTTGATTCAATGGAGTATCAACTCCGTAATATTGAACATAGATCCGATCCAAGAGACTTGCATTCGCACGGCCTGCACGGATACTTCCAAATTCACGTCCCAAACTTTGGTGAGACTGAGTCATTCTTTCTTTAGCTTTTTCTACGATTGGATTTGCCATTTTATTCCTCTAACTTCCTTATTTTTCTACATTATTAGAAACGGTAGTACCGATATTTTCTCCAAAGACAACGCGTTTGATGTTCCCTGGCTCATTCATGTTGAAAACGACTAAGTCAATATCATTGTCCATTGAGATGGTCGATGCTGTCGAATCCATGATACGAAGGCCTTTATTGATGACATCACGGTGAGTTAATTCTTCAAACTTCACAGCTGTCTTGTCTTTCTTTGGATCAGCATTATAAACGCCGTCAACACCATTCTTAGCCATCAAGATTGCGTCTGCTTCAATTTCGGCGGCACGAAGAGCAGCCGTTGTATCCGTTGAGAAGTATGGAGAACCAATGCCTGCACCAAAGATAACAATACGCTCTTTTTCCAAGTGACGAAGGGCACGGCCACGGATATAAGGCTCAGCGACTTGTTGCATGGCAATCGCTGTTTGGACACGAGTATCTACTCCAACCTGTTGAAGAGAATCCGCCATCACCAAGGCATTCATAACTGTTCCAAGCATTCCAGTGTAGTCTGCTTGAACGCGATCCATACCTGCTTCCGCCGCAGGTTCTCCACGCCAGAGATTTCCTCCACCGATAACGAGAGCAATTTCAATTCCAAGGTCATGAACTTCTTTAATTTCAAGGGCCATCTTTTGAACCGTTTTGATATCAATTCCGACACCCCGTTCACCGGCTAACGCTTCACCTGATAACTTAATTAAAATACGTTTATACTTAGGTTCTACCATTTTGTCACTCCTTTTATGATCTGTATTATTTTACCACAAAAAGCGTTATTTATATAGTGATATCTATCAAAAAAATTTTAAACCTTCCAACTTCAATTCCCTGCCAGAAGTTAGATATATTTTTAGAATTAAGTGAAAGAATTGTCAAAAAAGCTACCCGAAGGTAGCTTTGATTTCTAATTAAAGTGAGTTAACATCCACTTTGATACCAGGACCTTGAGTTGTAGTCAAAGTCAAGCTAGTTACGTAAGTACCTTTAGCTGTAGCTGGTTTTGCTTTTTGGATAACATCGTTGAAAGCTTTGAAGTTTTCAACCAATTTGTCAGAGTCAAATGACACTTTACCGATGATCGCTTGTACGATACCTGCACGGTCTGCACGGTAAGTGATTTTACCACCTTTAGACTCTTCAACTGCTTTAGCAACATCCATTGTTACAGTACCAGTTTTAGGGTTTGGCATCAAGTTACGTGGTCCAAGGACACGTCCAAGACGTCCAACAAGAGCCATCATGTCAGGTGTAGCGATAACAACGTCGAAGTCCAACCAACCATCGTTGATTTTCGCAACAAGGTCATCTTCACCAACGAAGTCTGCACCAGCAGCTTTTGCTTCTTCAGCTTTTGCACCACGTGCAAATACAAGAACGCGAGCAGTTTTACCAGTTCCGTTTGGCAATACCATTGCACCACGGATTTGTTGGTCAGCTTTTTTCACGTCGATGTTCAAGTTGTAAGCAACTTCTACAGTTGCGTCAAATTTTGCAAAGTTAGTTTCTTTTGCAAGAGCTACAGCTTCTTCTACGCTGTATGCTTTTGTGCTGTCGATTTTTTCAAGTGCAGCACGAAGTTGTTTGCTTTTTTTAGCCATTTTATCTTTCTCCTTGTAATGTGGTCATATCGATTTTCATCTCCCACGTCACTCGTCTCATGATCAAGTGTATTGCGGGCAAATAGGATTGCTACAATTAGTCAGTAACAGTGAATCCCATAGAACGAGCAGTACCTTCGATCATACGCATTGCAGACTCAATGTTTGCAGCGTTCAAATCTGGCATCTTAGTTTCAGCAATTTCTTGTACTTGCGCACGAGTAACTGTTGCAACTTTCGTTTTGTTAGGTGTACCTGATCCTTTTTCAACACCTGCAGCTTTTTTCAAAAGAACAGCAGCTGGTGGTGTTTTTGTAACGAAATCAAATGATTTATCTTCATAAACAGTGATCACAACTGGGATAATCATTCCAGCTTGGTCAGCTGTACGAGCGTTAAACTCTTTAGTGAATCCCATGATGTTGATACCTGCTTGACCAAGTGCTGGTCCAACCGGTGGAGCTGGAGTAGCTTTACCAGCAGGGATTTGCAATTTTACAAGTTTTTCGACTTTTTTAGCCATTTCTTAAATCCTCCTTTGTGGTTTTGGCGGTAATTACAGATTTTTACCTCCCACAAGTATGCTCTGCGCATACCTTTCTATTATACACTATTTTCTTCCGAATGCAAGAAAAAATTTCATTTCCATCACACTTTTTTTACTTTTGTGATAAAATGGAGGTATGTTAATAAAAGTTGCTTCCCTTGTATTTATTTTTTTGACCCTGATTCTCAGTGGGATTATTATTCGAGTCTTTAAACTGCGTCGATATGGTTGGAATTTTGCCGATCTGGCTTTTCCTCTGTTCGCGCTTGAATACTATTTAATTTCAGATGCGGCTTACTATCATAATTTGTTGCCGCAACTGTTATTGGCCTTGTCCCTCTTAGCTATCGGCTTGACTATCTATTTCTTGAAAAAGAAACGTAGCTTTTACTATCCGAAATTTTTCAAGTACTTTTGGCGCGCAGGCTTTCTCATTACCTTCTTCCTTTACCTCATTATGACGATTAGCCTCTTTATCTGATTTTAATAATAAAATAACGGTATTAACTAGATCCAAGATGATTTAGCTAATACCGTTTTTTTTATTTGTTTCTGGACTTATGCAGATGGGTCACCAAGGTATAGACAAGACGATTCATCACCCATAAGACTCCTTCCATGACTAGTCCTAGGACAAGGGTCAAGATCCAGCCAGTCAGATGAAGGTGGCTGAGATTAAAAATGGAAGAAAATACAAAGACCGACAGACAAAATCCTGTTACATTAAGAAGGATGATGCTCAATTTTACATGATTGAAGGGAAGGCTGAGTTGGTATACTTTTGTAAAGCCAATCAAAGCCAGCAGGTAAATCGAGATGGTCGAAATATCTCCCTGACTTAATCCAAGGAAAGGACCCAGAACCACAAGAAAAAGTACCGATATGAGATTGGTCAAGGCGGCTGGAAGAGCTTGCTCTATCACGGTTTCAATAAAGTCTCCTTCTATCCGGGCACGATTCTTCTCCAAGGCCAGTAAGAAACCGGGGATTCCGATGGTAAATCCACTGATCAAGGACATCTGAGAAGCCTGGATAGGATAAGTGAAAGCAAAGAGAATGGCCAAAATAGCCAATAATATTGAAAAGATATTCTTGACCAAAAAGAGACTCGCCGAACGCTGAATATTGTTGACCACTCGGCGGCCTTCATCTACAATCGAAGGCATGTGAGAGAAGTCCGAATCTAAAAGCACAACCTGGGCCACCTTTTTGGTCGCATCATGGCCCGTATTCATGGCAATACTACAATCTGCCTTTTTCATAGCAAGAATGTCATTGACCCCATCCCCTGTCATCCCAACCTTATGACCATCCGCCTGCAAGCTCTCTACGAGGATTTGTTTTTGTTCTGGACTAACCCGTCCAAAGACTGTGTAGGTCCGGGCTGCATCTACTACCTCCTCATATGTCTTAAGCTGACTCGCATCGACCACTTGATCCGCATCAGGAATACCTGCTTTCTGAGCAACGGCAGCAACTGTCACAGGATGATCCCCTGAGATAACCTTGATGGTCACCCCTTGTTTTTGGAAATAGGCGAAAGTTTCAGGGGCAGTCGACCGTACGGGATTCTCCAAGACCAAAGCTAGGAGGGGAAGGACTGGAGCTTCTAATACTTCCGTCAATTGCTCCCCCTGGTAATGCCCCAAAATAAGGACACGAGCCCCTCGTTCAATCTCTCGCTGCCAGACTTCTTGGTAAGCATCAAGATCATCTCGAAGCAAAACATCCGGTGCCCCTAATAGGTAAATACCTTGTTGGAATTGAAGGCCCCCAAATTTCTTCTTGGATGAAAAAGGAAGCCGGTCTTGAACGGTCCAAACTTCACTTATTTGGACTGAGTGATACTGCCGAATGGCCGTGATGGTATCATTCCGATCTTCACTTGCTTGGAGATAGTGACTTAATATTTCTTTGCCTTCTTTTTCATCTAGTGCCAAGGGGAGCAGTTCACTCACCTGCATCCTGTGTTCGGTAATGGTTCCCGTCTTGTCTAGACAAAGGACGTCGATACGAGATAGGGTTTCAATCCCCTTCATACTGTTGAGTAGGACCTTTTGAAGGGCTAAACGGGTTGCTCCAAGCACCAAGGCCAGGGTCATTAAGAGGTAGAGCCCTTCTGGAATCATCCCAATGATGGCACCGACCATGGAGGTAATGCTAACTTTGAGGGAGTCTTGATTTCCTAGATAGCTCTGCAAGAACAGAAGCAAGCCAATCGGGATGAGAATCATTCCAATCATTCGGACAAGACCATCCACAGCATGAACCATTTCGGATTCTTCGTGTCCCTTGACTTTCTTAGCAGATAGACTCAGCTGATTAATATAAGACGCATCTCCTACTTGTTCCAAGACGGCAACTGCTTGACCTGAGATAACAAAACTTCCTGACATGAGTTTCTGATTCTCACCTTTAGGGATTTCATCTGCTTCACCTGTTAATTGAGACTCATCGACCATGATCGAGCCATCCAGAACCTTGGCATCCGCATAGATCTGATCCCCTGCTTGGAACAAGACGACATCCCCCTCTACCACCTGGTCGACAGGAAGATCCAGCCGTTCTCCTTCACGAATCACTCGAGCTTTCTCCACTTGAAGGAGGCGCATCTTATTCAAAATCCGCCGAGACCGCAATTCTTGAACAATCCCAATCAAGGAGTTAACGACCACAATGGGAACAAATAACATATTGTTCCAAGACCGTACTAGTATCAATAAGATAGCTAGAATACCAAAAACCAGGTTAAAATAGGTAAAGACATTTGAATAAATAATCTCTCTGGTCGACTTTTCAGCCGTGATGGTTACTCGATTTTGTTTGCCTTCTCTAATTCTGCTTTGGACTTGCTCATTCGTTAGCCCGCTATATCGCTTCTCTTCCATATTTTCTTCTTTCTTTTTTCTGTATCTAGTTTAGCAAAAAGAATGTCTTCTGGCTTGAGACTAGAGACCGAAGATTGTGTAGACCTATTCGTGAAGTTCAAGAGGCAAGCCATCGGGATCAAAGAAGAAGGCCATTTTGCGCCCATCAAAATCATCCACCCGTAGCTCTGTATGAGGGATTCCTAATTGGTCAAACTCTGCTAGACAGGCTTGAACATCTTCCACTTTAAAAGCCAGATGACGGAGTCCGGTATGTTCTGGATGAGGGAGAAAGGGTCTCTTGGGGGCATCTGGTTTGATAAATATTTCCAAGGTCAGGTTTCCCTTTCGAATATTAAAGAGAATATCCTGCTTTTCTGGTCGATGGTGTTCGTCTAAAGGTTCAAAGCCTAACTTGTCTACATAGAATTCTCTGGTTTTATCATAATCGTGGCCAATAATGGCAATGTGGTGAATGGTATCGAGATGCATCTGCTGTCCTTTTCTTTTTTATCGTAAACAAAACCTGCCCCTTGTACAGGCAGGTTTTTGCTATTGTCAAATATCTCATTCCTTCTTCATTTAAAGAAAGATTAATTGGTCTGTAAGACCTTTCTTGGCTTGGTTCCTTCAGCTGGCCCAATGACACCTGCCGCTTCCAAGTCTTCCATGAGGCGAGTGGCTCGGTTAAAACCAACTGATAAGCGACGCTGGATCATCGAAGCACTGGCTTTTTGAGTTTCAATCACGAGCGCCTTTGCCTCTTCAAAGAGAGGATCGCCTTCGTCTGAGCTACCCATACCTCCATCAAAATCTGACTCAGATACTTCACCTGGATCGAAGGCATCATCATAATCCGCTTCAGCTTGTTCTTTGACAAAGTTGACAATCCGCTCCACATCGTCATCTGAGATAAAGGAGCCTTGCAGACGGATTGGATGATTTTCATCGATCGGTTTAAAGAGCATGTCTCCACGACCAAGCAGTTTCTCCGCTCCATTTTCATCCAAGATGGTCCGTGAGTCGGTCCCGGATGATACCGCAAAAGCGACACGAGAAGGCACATTGGCCTTGATCAAACCTGAGATAACGTCAACCGATGGCCGTTGGGTTGCCAAGATCATGTGGATCCCTGCTGCACGCGCCTTCTGTCCCAGACGAATAATGGCATCTTCCACTTCTTTACTTGCGACCATCATCAAGTCTGCCAACTCATCGACAATGACCACGATCAAAGGAAGGGGCACTTGCTTCATCTCAGACTGAGCATTGTACTCAGCCACCTTGGCATTAAAGCCAGCAATATTTCGAGCGCCTACTTTCGAGAAGAGCTCGTAGCGATTTTCCATCTCATCAACGACCTTCTGCAGGGCCCGACTGGCCTTGCGTGGGTTGGTCACCACTGGAATCAACAGGTGAGGAATATCATTGTAGACAGAAAGCTCCACCATCTTTGGATCGACCATCATAAACTTGACTTCGTCCGGACGAGCCTTCATCAAGATACTCGAAATGATCCCATTGACCGCTACTGACTTACCAGATCCGGTAGACCCCGCTACCAAGAGATGGGGCATTCGAGCCAAATCAAAAGTCCGAGCTGAACCATCTACAGCCTTCCCAAGAGGAATCTCAAGGAGTTTAGCTGGGTCTGTTTTGGACTGCTCCCACAATTCACGGAAGGAGACCGTCGCAATCTCTGAGTTGGGCACCTCAATCCCGACCAGAGACTTCCCTGGAATCGGCGCTTCAATCCGCACATCCTTGGCTGCTAGGGCCAAGGCCAAATCATCTGCTAGGTTGGAGATGCGGTTGACCCGCACACCGACAGCCGGCTTGACTTCATATTTGGTGACAGAGGGGCCGATTTCCGCCCGTTCCACTGTCGCCTTGATGTTAAAGCTTGCAAAGGTCTCTTCCAAAATGCGGATATTCTGACGAACGATGTTTTTCTCTTTGGATTGATTTTTGGGCTTGTCAGGTGCGAAGAGATCAATGGTTGGAAGTTTGTATTGAAGGAGTTCCTTAGGCGTGAAGTCTACAGTGACTTCTTCATCCATATCCTCCTCTTCTGCGACTTCCTCCATCTCCTCTGGGGAGTCGTCCGACCATTCTTCCGAATAGCTTTCCTCTTCATTTGGTAGATAAATTTGAGGGTAGGCCTCCTCTGCAGGTGCTTCTACTTCGATTACAGGTTCTATGACCTCACCTGTCTCAAGATCTACAGGATAGCCTTCTGTACTCATGGGACTAGCTTCTGCAAGTTGCTCGATGCGGGCAGCCTCCTCTGCTTCTGCTTGAAGGGTCTTCTTCTCTTCACGCTCGACAAAGCGCTCTTGGCGACGAATTTCTCGTTTTTCCATAAAGGAGTGAAAAGATGCGACAGCCTGCTCATACAAGTCATAAACCGAATAAGAACTCATCAAGAGAAGTCCTAACACAATTAAGAGTCCTCCAATGAAATAAGTCCCGATGTTTGAGAGCAAGAAGGCAATTGGCGTGTACAAGATAGCACCCAGTAAACCACCTCCTGCAAAAGAAGAGACGCGAAGGTGCACGAGGTCCCCTAAGATACGTGAGAAGGTTGGCCCGAAAGAAGAGCCTTCAAGTTTCAAGAGGGAGACAAAGTAAGCTTGATAGATAAGTAACAAGCCTGCAAAAAGACTTAAAAAGCCAGACAAGGTTCCCTCATGCTTCTCAATCCATTTGAAAAAGAAGAGGTAGACAATAACAGCCGTCATCGCTACGTAAGCCAGACTACCTACCAAGAGACGGATAAGGTTGTAGGTCACTAAGCCTAAGGCCCCTAATCGTAAAAAGGCGAAAATGAAGACGAGAGTTAAGACAATCGTCATGATCATTCGGCGAATTGCTTTTTTTCTTTCTATTTCTGCTTTAGACAGTCGTCTTGTCGACCGTGTTTTTTTTGATTGATTATTGTTTGCCATAACCTTTATTATACCACATTTCTAGACTAGTTCTCTAGTAAAATCCTTTTCTCTCATCTGCGACATAAACAACAAAAAACAGTACCTCACAGGTACTGTTACTTATAGATTTTTCTTTGGGTGGCGGTCGATGATGGCTTGATGCTCTTTCAACGCTTGTTTTCCTTTTTCCGTCAACTGATAGCCCCGAACTGTGAACTCTTGTGCCAACTCTTCTTCGGTAAAGTGATTCGCTAAAGCTTGGTTCAAATCGGCTGCTTTCATTTTGGACAAGCCCGCGACTCCCTTCTTTTTAAGAATGGCTTTTTTCATGGTCGCATTGATATGGTCCAGCGAATCAAAAGCGGATTCGATAACAGCATACCCCTTATCTACCAAAACCTTCAAATGTTCCGGCGCATGAATCCCATAAGTGTATTCGAAGTACTTAGGAAACCAAGTCTCCGTCGTAAATGTTCCAAAATGGATCCGCCACAAGAGAATGATATCCCCCGCAAGCAAGCCATCTTGGAGCAACTCCATGTTTCGTTTAGAAACAGGCTTTGGATCCAACAACCAAGCTTCCAAGTCTCTCTCAAGCGAAATATAAGGTTTCACCTCGTGATCTGCATAAAATTTTTCTAGTATATCTGAAATAGTTGTCATCTGTTTCTCCATTTTAATCCTATCTCTCTTTACCTATTTATACCTTCATTTGGAAAAATTCTGTTTTGATTGGAGGATTTATAGATAATTCCCCTCATCCTTCAAGTATTGTTGCGCCTTTCGAACGATATAGAGCGACTCATCTTCTGAAACCAACTTGCGAAAGAGCTCTTCCGCTCTAGACTTATCGCCTTTAAAAGTAGCATTCAAGGCTTGGTAGTAGATCATTTCCAACTGCTGGTACTTGAAGTCATTGCTTAAACCTTCAAAATAATCATTGCTTTGGTGGGCAATGGTTAAATCATAAAGGGCAAGACAGACCTTTTTAGTTTTCTCAGCTAGTGTAGGGTCTGTAATGGTCAATTCATTTAATCGAGCCTCCAGCTCTTCCCTGGATAAATCAGGATCTGTCAGGACGATCGAACGAATAAGATAACTCTCAAAAAAGTTCTTATATTTCTGTGGTAGTTCCTTCTGGCTGAGTGCTTCTCTAGCTTCCTTTATGACAATATCAAAATCTCCCATCATAAAAGAATAGGCAACCGATGTCAGCTTCATATCGATCTGTAAAATGGGCTTTTTCACATTCTTGTTCAACTGAAGGTATTGCTGCCAAAAAGCTAAATCTAAGTCTACATGAAGCAAGGTGTTGCACTTGTTGGTGTAGCTTTTCTTGAGCAAGTGGAGAAATAAAAACAAGCCTGCAAGGACCAATAAGAGGCCAGCAGTCTGAAGAAGAGTATCTCTGACCACGAACCCAATGCAAATAATCAGAAGCATTGCCAACAAGCCAGCAGATCTAATATAGAGTCTATAGTTTTTACGTAGAGTTTTATAATCCATCTTGTAGCCTCCTATCCATGATTTGTTTTATTTTAGGAATTCGTTCATTTTCCAACAAAACGACTTACCTCTCATCATACCTTATTTTTCATAGGCCCGCAAGCTGAATATCGCCTCATCCAAAGGATAGATTTGAATCAAATGGAAAATTAAGGTACAATAGAGGATAGACTAATGTGTTGAAAGGATTAATATGAAAAAATTAATTGCCCTACTTGTATTTTCCGGTTTAGCTTTGACAGGATGTGCCTCTAATCAATCAGATACAAAGACATCCTCTAGCTCGGCTTCAGAAACTAAGCAATCAACTACTTCTAGCGTAGATGCTAGTGAACAAAAGAAATTAGATCAGCTTCGTAAGGATATCCAAGATGCGATGACCAATGAAAATGCAGTCTTTCCTCAGCTCTCAAACGAAGTTGCTGAAGATGAAGCTGTCGTGAAAATCACGACCAACAAAGGGGACATTACCGTTAAGCTCTTTCCGAAATACGCACCTTTAGCCGTTGAGAATTTCTTAACCCACGCTAAGGAAGGTTATTATGACGGCCTCCTCTTCCACCGCGTGATTAATAACTTTATGATCCAAACAGGAGATCCTAAAGGAGATGGTACAGGTGGTGAGTCCATTTGGAAAGGAAAAGATACCTCTAAAGATTCGGGAGCAGGCTTTGAAAACGAATACTCCCCTTACCTCTACAATCTTCGTGGTGCTCTAGCCATGGCCAATTCCGGTCCAAATACAAATGGTAGCCAATTCTATATTAACCAAAATAAAGAAGACTGGTCTAGCAAGCTTCCAACTGAGCGCTTCCCTGCTAAAATCATCGAAGCCTATAAGAATGGTGGAAACCCTACCCTTGATGGTGGGAACTACACTGTCTTTGGACAAGTCATCGACGGCATGGATGTTGTCGACAAAATCGCCGAAGTTGAAACGGACGACAAAGACAAACCAAAAGAAGATGTCAAAATTGAAAAAATGGAAATCGTAAAAGACTACGATTTCAAGAAGTAAGCAAAAGAGAACCGCACGGTTCTCTTTTTGTGTTTACGTCAATTCATTAAAGTCCCAGATTTTGTCCATCCAGCCTTCATAGAAATCTGGCTCGTGGCAAACCATGAGGATCGATCCCTTGTACTCTTTCAGGGCTCGCTTCAACTCTTCTTTGGCATCCACATCCAAGTGGTTGGTCGGCTCGTCTAGTACCAAGACATTGTTTTCACGGTTCATCAAGAGACAGAAGCGTACCTTGGCTTGCTCCCCACCGGATAGCACCTGAATTTGGCTCTCGATATGCTTGGTCGTCAAGCCACAGCGAGCAAGGGCAGCACGAACCTCTGCTTGATTGAGAGCTGGAAAGGCATTCCAGACTGCTTCAAGCGGGGTCTGACGATTGCCTCCTTCGACCTCTTGCTCAAAATAGCCTAGTTCTAGGTAATCTCCACGTTCTACTTCTCCAGCAATAGGTGGGATGATTCCTAGCAAGCTCTTCAAGAGAGTGGTCTTCCCGATCCCGTTAGCTCCGATAATGGCTACCTTTTGATTTCGTTCAAAGGTTAGGTTCAAAGGCTTGGTTAAAGGACGATCATACCCGATTTGAAGGTCCTTGGCTTGGAAAATGAAGCGTCCAGGAGTTCGGGCATTTTTAAATTCAAAGGATGGTTTTGGTTTCTCACTTTGCAACTCAATGAGTTCCATCTTGTCAAGCTTCTTCTGACGAGACATAGCCATATTCCGTGTAGCCACACGCGCCTTATTACGGGCCACGAAATCTTTGAGGTCAGCAATCTCTTTTTGTTGGCGCTCATAAGCCGCTTCCAATTGCGATTTCTTCATTTCATAGACTTCGAGGAATTGGTAATAGTCCCCAGAATAGCGGGTCAACTGTTGATTTTCCACATGGTAGACGATGTTGATCACATCGTTCAAGAAAGGAATATCGTGGGAAATAAGGACAAAGGCATTTTCATAGTTCTGCAAATAGCGTTTGAGCCAATCGATGTGCTCTGCATCCAAGTAGTTGGTTGGCTCGTCCAAGAGAAGGATATCTGGTTTTTCAAGGAGCAATTTAGCCAAAAGGACCTTGGTCCGCTGCCCACCTGACAGGGCCGTCACATCCGTCTCCATACCAAAGTCCATGACCCCAAGAGCACGCGCCACTTCATCTATCTTGGCATCCAAGGTATAGAAATCCCGGCTCTCTAACCGATCCTGGAGCTCTCCGACTTCTTCCATGAGAGCATCCATATCCGCTCCATCTTCAGCCATTTCCATATAGAGGTCATTGATGCGAGCCTCTGCTTTAAAGAGCTCGTCGAAAGCTGTCCGCAAGACATCGCGCACCGTTTGCCCTTCTTTTAGGACAGCATGCTGGTCAAGATAGCCAGCGGTCACATACTTAGACCACTCGACCTTCCCTTCGTCGGGTTGCATCTTGCCCGTCACGATGCTCATGAAGGTGGATTTTCCTTCACCATTGGCCCCTACCAATCCGATATGCTCTCCCTTTAACAAGCGGAAGGACACATCCTCAAAAATAGCCCGGTCTCCAAAGCCGTGGCTTAAATTTTTCACCTCTAAAATACTCATGATTGACTCTCTTTCATTGATTTCACTCGTATGATTATATCATCTTCAAGACAGAATTAAAAGGGAGTCCAACTCCCTTTTTTCTTACAAACCTAAGTCCGCATATGGTTTCCGGTAGCCCACTTGAACAACTTTTCCGTCCTTCACTAAGAGAGGGCGTTTGATCAGCATGCCATCGCTAGCTAAAAGGTCTGCCGCTTCTTCTATCGAAAGCTGATCCACCTTGTCTTTCAAGCCTAACTCCCGATACTTCATCCCACTGGTATTAAAGAAGGATTTGATTGGTAGGGAAGACTCCTTGATCCAAGTTTGTAGTTGCTCACTGGTCGGGGTGTCTACCACGATATCTTGACTATCAAACTCACAGCCTAAGCTCGTTAACTCCGATTTCGCCTTGCGGCAGGTCGAACATTTTGGGTATTCAATAAATGATAACATCTTTTCTCCTTATTCTTTCCAAGATATGGCCTCATGTTGCAACAGCCAACGCTTGCGATCTAGTCCAGCAGCATAGCCTGTCAACTTTTTCTCCGTACCCAGCACCCGGTGACATGGGATAAGGAGGAGCAAGGGATTCCGACCTACTGCTTGACCGATGGCTTGGGCAGATTTGCAAGACAAGGCCCGGGCAATCTCTCCATAAGTCCGACTTTCCCCATAGGGAATCTGAGCTAGACAGGCCCAAACTCTTTGTTGAAAGTCTGTCCCTTGAGGAGATAGGGGAAAGGGCATGGAAGGATTTTCCCCTATAAAGTATCGATCCAGCCATTCAAAGACAGCTTCATGAAGTGGCTGACAAGCTTCTTCGATATGCTCAAGCCCCTGCTCACAATTGGCTTGGTCACAAAACCAGATCCCAACTAGGCTTTCCTCATCCACCACAACAGATAGAGGCCCCAAGGGACTCTGATAGAGTTGGCGATAAAACCTAGTCATTTTGAGACTGTTCTGCACGGTAGTCCCAACGATCATCTTCGCTAATCACTTGGAAGAGGCTGGTTTCTGCCTTTCGTTTGATCTTCTGATAAGCGAGACGCACCCCATCAATTGGTACCTTCCCACAGTAATGGAAACCTAACTTCTCTAAAAGGTGTTGCATGACCTTGTTGTCAGGATGGGTATCACAGCGAAAATCCGGGCCTTTCTCTCCTTCGATCAAGCCTTGAAGGAAGGTTTGGGCTACGCCTCGTCCAGCAGCTTCTTTGGCAACAGCGATCCGGTGAAAACTGATATAGAGATAGTTATCATGTTCCCATTTTCCATCATAAATGTCATTATAAGCTGCTTCATTTCCCTTGTAGAGAGCGGCATAAGCTACGACTTCTTGATTCTCTACAGCTACATAACCACGGCTTTCTAGGATATCCTCAAAAATGATTTCTTGATCCGGATAACCATCCTGCCATTGGTCCACGCCAGCTGCAGCTAAGCTATCCTTGCCATCTTGGATGATTTCCATAATCCGATTGATTTCATTGGGATAGGCCATTCTAATTTCCATCAGACTCTCCTTTTTCTTCCTCTTGGTGGTAACGGGCATAAAGTTCACTCTTTTGTAGCCCGAATTGTTTGGCAACCTGTTTAATCGCTTGGTTCTTTTTCATACCAGACTGGACCAGTAGATCAATCTCTTGGATCAGATCCACTTCTTCTAGATCTGGCTCCTGCTCACTGGCTCCCTCTACAATCAGAAGGCACTCCCCTTTGAGGGTATTTTCCTCTAGGTAAGCCACTAACTCTGTGATGGTCCCTCTCGTGTACTCTTCATAGATCTTGGTCAGTTCTCGGACCAGGACAACTGGACGATTCCCATAAACTGCCAGCATATTTTGAAGCGTCGCACGAACTCGGTGCGGAGACTCATAAAAGATCTGGGTCTCAGGATAGGCCAATTTCTCTTGGAAAAAGGCCTTTTGCTGCCCTTCCTTGCGTGGAAGAAAACCATAAAAAATATGGGGCTGGGGTGCCAGACCACTGGCAATTAGGGCAGTAATGCCGGCACTCGGACCAGGAACTGCCACAACAGGGATTTCTCGCTCAATCGCTGCCTTGACCAGGTCGTGACCTGGATCCGAAATACTAGGCAGTCCTGCATCCGAAACCTGGGCCAGGTCCTTTCCAGACTCTAAATGAGCAATCAAATCAGGGATTTTCTCCATAGCATTGTGCTCGTGAAAGCTGGTTTGTGGTGTCGCAATCTCAAAATGCTTGAGCAAGAGTCCTGTATTGCGTGTATCTTCCGCCGCTATCAGATCCACCTCTTTTAGAGTTTGGATCATGCGGTAGCTCATGTCATCCCGATTGCCAATTGGGGTTGGCACTAAAAAGAGAGTCCCTGTCGCTCTATCCCCTTTAAAACTTCGTTGAATCTGCATGTTTACTCCCTAAATAACAATTCATCACAGAAAATACACTCTTCATCATTTTCACGACGTTGACCATAGGAGTCTGTACAAACATGAAATCCATCATTGTAAATTCTTTGTAAATTTTCACGACCATTGCGATGGAATTTAGGGGAGCTGGTTTTCTCCACTTCTCCTAAGCGCTCTCTCAATTTATCATTTTCAAGACGCAGAGCTGTATTTTCCTCGACAATGAGTTTGAGATTTTTCTTAATAGCTTCAACCTCTGCTAATGTAACCAGCAATTCCTGGGAGAAGCCATCCAAAGCATCAAATAATTCTTTTTTATTCATCTCTTTACCTTCTATTTTTCAACTGTAGGACCATATACTCGAGAGCATTTTGAAAACTCACATTCCGTTCCCACATCAGTTTGGCCAAGACCAATTTTTCTAGATAGTCTCTTCCTAAGGACTGACTGATGGAGCGTGCAAAGAGCAATTCCAACAAGCGAAAAGCTTGGGCCTGCTTTTCTTTATCATCCGTCTCTTGAACCAAGCGAGAGACCAGTAAGTAGATATGCGGATCTGCTTTTAGACAAGCTGCAACGAAACGCTCACACTCCCTCGCCAGATCGAAAAAGGAGGTATTCTGAGCGAGAATTTGAGCCTCTTGGAAACCTTGACTAAAGTTGGCTAACAGATCTGCTTGTTGAAGCAAGAGACCTTCCTGAAGGAGATACTCTTTTAGGAAATCTTGGTTTTTTGGAAAATGGACCTGCTGCGCCCGACTTTTTATGGTCGGGAGAACCAGTTGCTCATCTGCTGTCAGCAGAAAAATATGAACTTCACTCTGAGGTTCTTCAATCACCTTGAGGAGGGAATTGGCCGCATTGACATGCATCCGGTCTGCATCGCAGATGATAAAGACTTGCTTGGATCCTTCGTAGCCTGACTGAGAAAAATGCTGGATCAAATCCCGGATCCGATCCGTTTTGATGATTTGATTGACCGGTCGGACAACCGTTACATCTGAGAATTCATCCTCTTCAATCAAGCGACAAGCCCGACAAGTCCCACAGGGCCAAACACCCTTCTTGTCCGTACAAAAGAGACTTTGGGACAAGAGCTGGGCCATCTCAAAACTGCCAAAATCTCCTGTAAAGAGATAGGCGTGGCTCAAGCGGTCCTGTTCTAAAATAGCTTGGAAGCGATCGACTAACTGAGGTTGAAGTTTTTGCACTTGTTCTAACTTCATTCACTAATCTCCAAGACTTCTTTCAATAATAGCCAAGTATCCTCGACCACCTGGTCAAAAGGTTGACTGGCATCAATTTTCACCACACGTTGTGGTTCTTTTTCGAGGATGGCCAGATAGCCTTGACGGACTTTCTGATGGAGACTGAGTCCTTCTAGATCCAAGCGATTGACTTCACGGCTAGCACTCTTAGCAATTCGCGCCAACCCTTCTTCTACATCAATGTCAAAGTAGAAGGTCCGATTGGGTTTCAGACCATCAGTCGCAAATTGGTTCAACCATTCAATATCTGCTACTGCTAATCCACGCCCAAAGCCTTGGTATGCTACCGAACTGTCGATAAAACGATCCATGATAACTAGCTTCCCTGCTTTCAAAGCTGGAAGGACACGTTCTGCCAAGTGTTGGCGACGACTGGCGATATAAAGAAGCAATTCTGTCTTGGGATCCATTTCCGTATGGGATGGATCTAGAATGACCTCGCGTATTTTTTCTGCTATTTCGACACCCCCTGGCTCCCGCGTGGTAATATAGGCAATCCCTGCCTTTTCCAAGCGTGGTAGCAAGGCTTCTAAAACGGAGGATTTCCCTGCACCTTCTGGGCCTTCAATTGAAATTAATGTTCCCTGTTTCATTCTCTTATCTTAACTTTCTATACTCATTTCTCTAGCATGCATCACTTCTTTTTATTTTACCAAAAATAGGGGTAAAAATCCTGTCCGAATTCGTGAAAATTGATGAAAATTATTTCCTATTTTTCATTTTTTTTGGTAAAATGTATGGTGAAAAATGAATAGGAGAACGAGCATGTTTAAGGCAAAAAATATTCTGGCCATTATTTTGGGGGCTGGCATTTTTTCTTTTGGAATCTTCTTTTTAGTCATTCCATTTCACTTTTATGAGGGAGGAGCTACAGGGATTACCCTGATTACCTACTACCTCTTTAAAATTCCCGTTTCGGTCATGAACTTGGCCATCAATATTCCCCTCTTTTTCCTAGCCTGGAAATTACTGGGGCTCCGATCCCTCTATCTCAGTTTGATTGGAACTTTTTCGGTCTCTATTTGGATGGCCATCTTCGAGCTGATCCCTGGAAGTCATCATCTTCAAACTGCAGTCTTTACGGCTCTTGATGGAGATATCCTTCTGGCCTGTATCGGATCAGGGGTTATCCTTGGAACTGGACTGGGGATTATCTTCAACGCTGGAGGAACAACAGGTGGAACCGATATTGTCGCACGTATCTTTAACAAGTACACGACGCTTTCCATGGGACGCCTCATGTTGATTGTGGATGCCATCGTCTTGACAACTGTTTTGATCGTCTTTAAGGACTTCCGAATTGCAGCCTACACCCTCCTCTTTATCCTGATTGACACCGTCGTCATTGATATCGTCGGTGAAGGAGGTTTTGCAGGAAAAGGATTCCTCGTGGTTACATCTAAACCGGATGAAATTGCCAAACAAATCACGACTGATTTGGGCCGAGGAGTCACCTTCGTAAACGGCATGGGCTATTATAGCCAACAAGAAATGAAGATTGTCTACTGCGTGGTCTCACGGAATGAAATGAAACAAATGAAAGATATCATCAATAAGATCGATCCATTTGCCTTCATTACCATTACAGAAGCCCACGAAATCCTAGGAGAAGGATTTACCTTGGATACCAACAAGCAACCCATTGCTCGCTAAAACAAAGAGCCTGAGAATATCTCAGGCTCTTTCTTTATTTAAAAGGCTTTTGCAGATGTGCGACTAATTTCATCCACACGAATACCATTTTCTTCAAATTTCTTCTTGATAACTTCCGTATCGGTAATGCCATCAATCTGAACTTCGATAACGACATGATCATCTTTGGTTGGGATATTGACTGTATTGGCGATATTGTATCCTTCTTCTACAATCAAATGAATGATTTGTTCTAGAACACCAACCTTATCTTCTGTCACAAAGCGAACACGAACTCCTTCTTCTCCATAACCGGATACTTCGAGGAAGGCACGGAAAATATCACGGTCTGTGATGACACCGGATACTTGGTCATTGTCTACAACCGGAAGAATTCCCACCTTGTTCTTATACATGAGATAGGTCGCATCTTCGAGGCTGGCAAATTTAGAGACAGTAATGACATCACGAAGCATGACATCTTTGACCTTGGTCTTGTTCAACAGATAGTTCATCTCAAAAATAGACAAGCTTGTTGCTTTAGATGGACTTGCTTCTGCAATCGTGCCCTCTGTCACCAAGCCGACCAATTTGTCATTTTCAATGACTGGCAAGCGGTGCAAGCCTTGTTCCCGCATCAAATCTGCCGCATGAGCAATTGTTGTATCTGGACTAATATACACTACTTTACGGGTCATAAAATCTTTAACAGCCATAATCATTCTCCTATGCTTTTCTTAGTTTTATTATACTTGATTTTTAGAATGATTTCAAACGCTTTCAGCAGTTTTCTCTTGTTTTCAAAATTTAGAAAAATCAAACAAGAGAGATGAAAAAAGAAAGGCCTTTAGGACCTTTCCTTTCAAACAAACTTTAAAAATCTTATCCACCAAGGTAGGCCTTGCGGACTTCTTCTGAGGCTAAGAGTTCTTTTCCTGTTCCGGTAAGAACGACTTTCCCTGTTTCGAGAACATAACCGCGGTCTGCGATGGCAAGGGCCTTGTTGGCATTTTGTTCAATCAAGAGAACAGTTGTTCCTTGTTTTTGGATATCTTGGATGATATCAAAGATTTCTTGGATAAAGATTGGGGCCAATCCCATAGAAGGTTCATCCAGGAGCAAAAGTTTTGGCGTCGACATGAGGGCACGACCCATTGCAAGCATTTGTTGCTCCCCACCAGATAGGGTGGCTGCATCTTGGTTCTTCCGTTCTTCCAAACGTGGGAAACGGGAGAAGACCTTCTTCAAGTTAGCTTGGTTTTCTTCTCGGTCTTTCTTCAAGAAAGCTCCCATTTCCAAGTTTTCCATAACGGTCAAGCCTGGAAAGACGTGGCGACCTTCTGGAACTTGAGAGAGTCCTGCTGCTACAATCTTTTGAGCTGGAACCTTTTGAATCTCCTGACCCAAAAACTCAATTTTCCCAGCACTTGGACGCACCAAACCTGAAATGGTACGAAGAATAGATGTTTTCCCAGCACCGTTAGCACCGATAAGAGAAACAACTTCTCCTTCATTTACCTCGAAACTGACATCACGGACAGCCTGGATCATGCCATAGTGTACAGAAAGATTTTCAACTTTTAACATAGACATTAGGCTTCACCTCCTAGATATGCTTCGATTACACGTTTGTTGTTCTTGATTTCATCTGGCGTTCCATGGGCAATCAAGCGGCCATATTCTAATACATAAATCCGTTCTGTTACTTCCATGACCAAGCTCATATCGTGCTCAATCAGCATGATCGTAATATTAAATTCTTTTTGAATGCGACGGATCAATTGGGTCAATTCTGCTGTTTCTTGAGGGTTCATCCCTGCAGCAGGTTCATCCAAGAAGAGGATTTTTGGCTCTGTAGCAAGGGCACGAACGATCTCCAAGTGACGTTGTTGTCCGTAAGCCAAGTTTTTAGCCAAAGTATCTGCTTCTTTTTCCAAACCGAAAATGGCTAACAATTCAAGGGCTTTTGCTTTCAAAGCTTCTTCATTCTTGTAATAGCTTGGCAAGCGGAAAAGACTCGCAAAGACATGTGGTTTGTGGTGGTTGGCAAAGGCAATCAAGACATTGTCCAAAACGCTCAAATCTTTAAAGAGACGAATATTTTGGAAAGTCCGTCCCAGACCACCTGCAGCGATTTTATAAGGTGCTTTACCATTTAATAGGTGACCATCTAAGGTAATGGTCCCTTCACTTGGTTCATATACTCCTGTTAGGAGGTTGAAGAGGGTTGTTTTACCGGCACCGTTGGGCCCGATCAACCCAACCAATTCCCCTTCATTGAGTTCCATGGTTACATCCCCAACGGCTGTCAAACCACCAAAGTTTTTTGTTAAATTTTTTACTTCAAGAAGTGCCATTAGTTAGCCTCCTTTTTTGAGAGTAGTTTTTTCAAGCTGAATTCCCATGTTCCAAGAAGACCACCTGGACGGAAGATCATCACGAGAATCAAAGCCAAGGAGTAAATGATCATACGAACGCTTGAGAAGTCTTGAAGCACCATGTTCAAGATCCCCAAGACGATGGCCGCCACAACTGTTCCTGACATCGATCCCAAACCACCGAAAACGACAATGATCAAGACATTAATGGTATTAGTAAAGGAATAATCTTTCGGAACGACAGATCCAATGAAACCGGCTTGGAGAGATCCTGCAATCGCTGCTGTAATCGCACCGAAAACAAAGGCAATAACTTTAACTTTGGTCGTATTGATCCCAACAGATTCTGCTGCAATTTCATCTTCACGAACAGAAAGGGTGGAACGCCCAATTGGACTGCGTAAGAAGTTGATGGTAAAGATGGTTGTAATCACGACAAAAAGGTAAACCAATTGCCAGGTTGTAAAGGCTGGCAAACCAAGGATCCCAGCGGCACCATTTGTCAGAGTACCCCCATTGACGATCAAAATCCGGATGATTTCAGAAACCCCCAGTGTCGCAATCGCGAGGTAGTCCCCTTTCAAACGAAGGGTTGGAACCCCAACGATCAAGGCAACGAGACCTGCGATCAAAGCACCTAAAACCATCGCACCAAAGAAAGCCCCGTAGGTTGGTGATTTGGAACCGAGAATGGCTGCAGAATAGGCACCAATCGCCATAAATCCAGCATGTCCGAGTGAGAATTGACCTGAAAAACCAACGATGAGGTTCAAACCAACAGCAAGGATGATATTAATCCCAATTTGTTCCAAAATTTGGATATAAAAGAGGTTGAGCACACCCGCTGCTACTAAGACTTGGATCAAGGCAAAACCTGCGACCAAAAGACCAAGCCAGACTAAATTCACTTTTAAATTTTGTTTCATGGCTTACACCTTCTCTTTCACATTTTTACCGAGGATACCTGCTGGACGGATGAGCAAGATCACAATCAAGATAGCATACACAATGGCATCACGGAAGTCTGAAAGACCGATCGCTGTAGCGAAGGTTTCCAACAAACCGATGACAAATCCACCTAGGGCAGCACCTGGAATGATTCCGATTCCTCCAAGAACGGCTGCGACAAAGGCTTTGATTCCTGGTGTCATCCCCATCAAAGGCTCGATCGAGTTGTAATACAAACCGATCAAAACCCCACCAGCACCTGCCAAAGCTGATCCCAAGGCAAAGGTAAAGCTGATGGTCCGGTTTACGTTAATCCCCATCAATTGAGCGGCATCGCTGTCGACAGAAACGGCACGCATGGCTTTCCCCATCTTTGTCTTTTGGATAATAAATTGAAGAGCGACCATCAAGAAAATAGACACTCCCAAGATCATCAACTGAATGTTAGAGATCGAAATAGGACCAAAGTTGTAACGAACAGTTTCAATGACTTGCGGGAAGGAACGGGTATTGGCCCCTACAAAGAAGACCATCCCATATTCAAGCAAGAAGGAAACCCCGATGGCTGTGATCAAGGCTGCAATCCGAGTCGAATGACGAAGCGGACGATAAGCCAGATATTCAATCACAACCCCTAAAATAGCTGTCCCGACCATAGCTAGAAGCAAGGCTACAAAGAAGTTAACTTTCAATGAGTTCAATAAGAAATACCCCATAAAGGCACCTACCATGTAGATATCCCCATGGGCAAAGTTGATCAATTTGATAATTCCATACACCATAGTATAACCAAGGGCCAAGAGTGCATAGACACTTCCCAAGATTAGACCGTTCACTAATTGCTGGAGCATTTGAACCATCCTTTCTAATAATAAAGAGCGAGGCCAGGAATTTTCATTCTCCCAGCCTCTTGTACAAACAACAAATGATAATTAAGGTTTAACCGACTCAACTGACTCAACTTTACCATCTTTTAAGCCAATCATAAGTGCAGATTTAACCGGATTATGGTCTTTGTCAATAGACATTGTACCAGTAACACCTTCCAAGTCTTTCAACTTCGCAAGGTTGTCTTTCAATTCGACAGAGTTCTTAGCACCTTTAGATGCTTCTGCAACCATGTAAACTGAATCATACGCCAAAGCTGCAAACATTGAAGGTTCTTCGTTGTATTTTGCTTTATAAGCTTCTACGAATTTTTTGGCTTTATCAGTCATTTCACCTTCAGTAGAGAATCCAGCTACGTAGTAGATGTCTGTAGCTGCAGCAGGTGTTGCTTGTTCAACGAATTTAGCATCGCTAAATCCATCACCACCAATGATTGGTTGTTTGATTCCCATACCACGTGCTTGGTTTACGATTTTACCAGTTTCAGTGTAGTACCCTGGAAGGACAATCGCATCGAAGTCTTTGTCTTTGATTTTTGTAAGAGCAGCTTGGAAGTCTGTATCCTTAGATTGGAAAGTTTCTGTTGCTACGATTTCACCTTTATAAGATTTCTTAAAGGCTTCAGCAATCCCTTTAGCATAGTCAGATGAATTATCGTAGTAAAGAACAACTTTCTTCGCTTTCAAGTTATCCGTTGTATATTTAGCAATGATTTGTCCTTGGAAGCTATCGATGAAGGTTGCACGGAAAAGGTAATCTTGACCTTTTGTCAAATTATCTTGTGTTGCTGATGGTGTTACCAATGGAACACCTGCTTTACCAGCATTCGCAACAGCTGCGGCAGTGGCACCTGAAGTAGCAGGCCCTACAAGAGCGTTCACTTTTGATTGAGTGACAAGGTTTGTAGTGATTGTAGCTGCTTCAGCTGTTTCAGATTTGTTATCTTTGTCTGTGACAACAATCTTCTTACCATCAGCTCCACCATTAGCATTGATTTCATCAACGGCTAATTGAGCACCTTTTTGTTCAGCACTACCATATGCTGCTACTTCACCAGTTTTTTCAAAGTTAAAACCGATTTTTAGTTCTTTGCCGATTTCGTTACCAGTTGTGTTTGAACCTGAAGTTGAAACTTCACCACAGGCCGCAAGAAGAGCGACACTTGCAATTGTTAAAAATGAAAGAGCAAATTTTTTCTTCATTTGTAATAATCTCCTTAAATAATCTTAAAATAAATACATATTAAGAATATACCGAATTATCTGACAATTGTCAATATAAAAAACGCAATCCTTTAAATGATTGCGTTTTCTACTTGTGTTTCATCCTGTTGACGATGCAAACTTCCTACAAAATCACGATCCAATTCTTGAATATGGCAAATTTGAACCTTCTTTACAAAGCGTTCTTTTTTTAATTGTTGCATAATTTCAAGAACTTGAGGACTATCGACATAGACCTGGACATAGCGCATTTTTTTGGAATGATAGATCACATCCCCAATTTCCTGTAATTTCTTTGCATCTCGATTATAATACAATTTTACAATTAAGCCTGTTCTAGCTTGCTTCTCAAACATACACAATCCCTTTCTGCTTCTGTTACAAGTATAGCAAATTTCAGGTAAAAATACTATCTTTTTCTAGAAAGTAAAGAATGTCCTAAAAAACCTCTCCTGTCAAAGGAGAGGGCTGGATGGTTAAGATTTCTTATCCGAGATTGTTGTTAGCCATGATTTCATCGATGAAACCATAAGCTAAGGTTTCTTCTGCAGTCATCCAATTATCCCGTTCTGCATCAGCGTGGATTTTCTTGATGGTTTGACCTGAATTTTCTGCCAAGATTTTTTCCAATCTGTGACGTGTTTTCAAGAGGTGTTCTGCTGCAATGGCCATATCCGTTTGTTGAGTACCGCCACCAGTACCACCCATTGGTTGGTGGATCATGTACTCAGCATTTGGCAACATGAAGCGTTTGCCTTTGGCACCACTTGATGCAATCACAGTCCCCATTGAAGCTGCCATCCCCATGACGATGGTTTGGACGTCTGATTTGATAAAGTTCATGGTATCGACGATTGCCAAACCTGCAGAGACAGAGCCTCCTGGCGTATTGATATACATATAGATATCTTTGGTATTATCTTGGGCATCCAAGAAGAGCAATTGGGCAATAATCGAATTGGCCATTTGGTCTTCTACCGGTCCTGTCACCATGATAATACGGTCTTTTAAGAGGCGTGAGTAAATGTCGTATGAGCGTTCGCCACGACTAGTTTGTTCAATTACTACTGGAATCATTCATTCATCTCCTTTTATCCATTATAACCGGCACCATCTCACGAGTTTCATCCGGTTGATTCGAGAGGCTAGCTCTCCTTCCATTCTTTATAAAAGCTATTATATCCCATTGGTCAACAAAGGTCAAATTTTTACTTTCCTAAAGATGGATTGGAAATGTGCTTATTTGGTACCAAACAAACGGTCCCCAGCATCACCCAAACCTGGAACGATATAGCCGTTTTCGTTGAGGCGTTCATCCAAGGCTGCAGCAAAGATTTCGACATCCGGATGAGCTGTTTGAAGTGCTTCCACTCCTTCTGGTGCTGCAACTAAGCAGACAAATTTAATATGGCTTGCACCACGTTTCTTTAATGAATCTACCGCTAAGATTGCAGATCCCCCAGTCGCCAACATTGGGTCTACGATAAAGATTTGACGTTGGTCGATATCTTCTGGCAATTTCACCAAGTATTCAACTGGTTTCAAGGTTTCTTCATCACGGTACATTCCGATGTGACCAACTTTAGCAGCGGGTACCAAACTCAAGAGTCCGTCTACCATCCCGATCCCTGCACGAAGGATTGGAACAATCGCTAGTTTTTTACCAGCAATCTGTTTTTGAACTGTCTTTGTGATGGGTGTTTCGATTTCTACATCTTCAAGAGGAAGTTCGCGCAAAACTTCGTATCCCATCAACATAGCAATTTCATCTACTAATTCACGAAAAGCCTTTGTAGAGGTATCAGTCCGACGCAAAATAGACAATTTATGCTGAATCAGTGGATGTTTAATAACTTCAAGTTTTCCCATTGTGGTTCCTTCTTTCTCTATATTCATCTTATTATATCAAAAAGGAAGAAAAAGGCCTACAAATATGCAAACCTTTTCTTTTCTTATTTTAATGACTATCTTATAGCCACTCTTTGTACTTGCCAATATAATAGTGTTTGACCAGGGTGACACTTGCCATATAAAGGAAAAGGATTCCCGCTAGTAATAGGAAGTAAAGACTATTTAGTGGCGCTACTTTCAACAAGGAAGCCAGTGGGCCATATGGTAGGAAGGTCACAAAGAGGGCGCCCAATAGGGTCGTTGCCATGACTGCAAGGGCTGGCCGACTTTGAACAAAAGGCAATTTTGGAGAGCGGAGCATATAGATGACCATAGTTTGGGACCACATGGACTCGATAAACCAGCCGGTTTGAAAGAGCATGATGAAGAGTCCCGCACTGTCTGCTCCATGGACATAGCCATAGCCTGTAATCATAGGTACGATGATAAAGTAGAGAGCGATAAAGGTCAAGATGTCAAAGACAGAGGAAATAGGACCAAACCAGGCCATAAAGCGGGTAATGGATTTTGCTTCCCAAATCCGAGGTTTCTTCAAGAAGTCCTTATCCACTCGGTCAAAAGGCAAGGCGATACAGGAAAGGTCATAAACCAAGTTCAAAACGATGAGATGGATAGGGGCCATTGGAAGGAAAGGAAGGAAAATACTAGCAAAGAGAAGGGAGAAGATATTCCCGAAATTAGAAGAAACGGTCATCTTGATGTACTTGGTCATATTGGCATAAACCTTGCGGCCCTCTACCAAGCCTTTTTCGAGGACCATCAAGTCCTTATCCAGTAGGATAACATCTGCTGTTTCTTTGGCAATATCGACAGCTGTATCAACCGAAATCCCCACATCTGCCACTTTCATAGAAGGAGCATCGTTGATCCCATCTCCCATATAGCCGACCTTGTGGCCATTTGCTTTGAGTTGCAAGATAATGCGTGCTTTTTGATCTGGAGATAATTTTGCAAAAACGGTGGTGGTTTCTACCGCTTGAGCCAAGTCTGAATCAGAGAGACTGTCGATATCGCTACCCAGCAAAATGCGGTCAACATCCAGTCCCACCTTTTCACAAACCGCTTGGGTCACTTTCTCATTATCACCCGTAAGGATTTTAGTAGCAACTCCATATTCCGCAAGGGTATTGATGGCTGGTGCTGCAGATGGTTTTGGTGGATCTAAGAAGGCTAGGTAGCCTGTCAAGATCATGTCTGCTTCATCTGCCACTTCAAAGGCATAGCCTTCCTCAAGATTTGATTTGTAACTAACCCCTAGCACGCGCAAACCTTGTTCATTCAGCTGAGCCACCTCTGCCAAGACGTCTTCCCGCACTTGATCTGTTAGGGGGATAATCTCATCCTTGTATTCTACATAGTTAGAGACTGCTAGCATTTCTTCCAAGGCTCCCTTGGTGACCATGCTCACGATTCCCCCCTCATCTTTGACAATGACACTCATCCGCCGGCGTTCAAAGTCAAAAGGCAATTCATCAATTTTTTGGAAGCTTTGGTCCAAGCCTCTGACAATCTCATGTTTCTTAGCTTCTCTTTCTGTCCGACTGATAATAGCGCGGTCCATCAAGTTTTTGAGGCCGGTTTGGAAGTAAGAGTTGAGGTAGGCCCGACGAAGGACGGACAAATCCAAGTCTCCACGAATGTCGAGTGGGTATTCGAGTACAATCTCATCTTGGGTCAAGGTTCCTGTCTTGTCGGTACAGAGGATATCAATAGCGCCTAGATCTTGAATAGCATTGAGCTTTTTGATGACCACCTTTTCTTTGGCCATGATAATGGAACCCTTGGCCAAGCTAGCGGTGATAATCATTGGGAGCATTTCTGGAGTCAAGCCCACCCCTACACTAAGGGCAAAGACCCCTGCTTCCAGCCAGTCCCCATCTGTCAAACCATTGATAAAGAAGACGATGGGTACCATGACCATCATGAGTCGGATCAACAACCAAGAGATGGTGTTCATTTCTCGTTCAAAAGAGGTTGGTTCATCATAAGTATTGATGGTTTGCTCAATCGCTCCCATCATGGTTTCATCCCCAACGACCAAGACCAAGGCTGTTGCTCGACCTGAGATGACGTTGGTCCCCATGAAAGCTAGACTTTCACTCTCCAAAAGACTGTCCAGATTTTGGCCAGTCGCTTTTTTCAAGCAGACTTTTTCGACAGCATCGCTCTCTCCAGTCAAACCAGACTGTTGAACGAAGAAGTCTCGAGAATCTAACAAGACCACATCCGCTGGGATCATGTCGCCTGCACTCAATTTGATCAAGTCTCCCACAACGATCTCATCAATGGGAATTTCTTCTTCTTTGCCTTCTCGAATCACCGTTGCAGTATTGACAATCATACGAGAAAGGTTGCTAGCAGCCTTGTCACTTCGCAATTCTTGGATAAAGCGAATCCCTCCAGAGAGAAGGACGAGAACGACGATGATGAGAGAGGTCGTTGGATCTTCCTCTCCTGGTTTGGCTAACCAAACATTGGTCACCAGAGAAACAAGGGCAATGAGCAGTAAGATGACCGTGAAGGGATTGATGATGGATTCAACAATCCGTTTCCAGATAGAATTATCTTGCCCCTTTGTGAGGACATTTTCTCCATAGCTATCCCGGTTCTCCTCTACTTGGTCTTCCGTCAAACCAGACCAGCTAGATTGATAGGTTGCTAAGGTTCTTGCTTCTGCATCTTGTAATGCAGCAATGAGTCTTTCTTTTGTTGTTTGCATTGGAATCTCCTTTTAAATCAGGAGCCAAACGCTTATAGAGTCCCGATGACACAAATCAGCGATTGGCTGGCTATGTGCGGTTCGGGATGATCGTCGATTTGTATCATAGTGCTCTCCTTTTCTACTTGATAGGTTGAGAGGCTTCTTAAGCATAAGAAAAGAGCCCTCCCCTTTTACAGGTAGGACTCATTAAACTCGTCGTTTATTTTTTAATGAAAATTCTCAAAAAATAGACCGTCCAAGCTTTAGCTCCGCAAGGCAATGAAATGAGCTTAGTCTTGACCTTTGCGATCAGGACTGTTGACCAACGAGTAGTGTCTCCACTGCTTTGCGGTAGTCATCCGTATCCTTGTGGTAGCCTCACCTACCGTTATTCCCCTTGAGTATACTCCTCCCCTATAGAAAAGTCAACCCTTAAAATCAACCTTTTTTAGGAAAATTTGTTACAATCCGATCGACAATCTCTTTGACTAGGGTTTTCGGAGCTGCCACATTCAAACGGGCATGTTGCTTCCCTTCTACTCCAAAGTCTGTCCCTTTATTGAGGATGACCTTAGCCTGGTCATGAAGTCGATCATGGAGTTCTTCTTCTGACAAACCGTAGGCAGAAAAATCAAGCCAGAGTAGATAAGTTCCTTGCGGTTTCATCACACCAATGTCTGTCTGCTCACGCAAAACTTCTACAGTGTAGTTGATATTTTCTTCCAAGACTTCCTTTAAGTCCTCTAACCAAGCCTTTCCATTCTGATAGGCTACTTCGGTGGCGATAAAGCCAAGGGCAGAAATCTCATGTTGATTGTTTCGCAACTGCCGAGCTTGGAAGGATTTCCTTAGTGCATCATTTTCGATGATGGCATAGGAATTTTTTGTCCCTGCGATGTTGAAGGTTTTGGTCGCACTCGATAAGACAAGGGTGAAATCCTTAAAGCTTGGATCTACCGTATTAAAACATACGTGTCGATTTCCAAATAGCGCCAAGTCTTGGTGAATTTCATCTGAAACAAGTAAGATCCCATATTTTTGACAAAGGCGACCAATCTTTTCTAGGACTTCTCGTTCCCAGACGCGACCGCCTGGGTTATGAGGATTGCACAGGATGTAGAGCTTGACTTGGTGCTCCACAAAGTCTTTTTCCAATTGCTCAAAATCAATTTGGAAGAGTCCATCCACTTCTACTAAGGAATTAGTCACTAATTTGCGTTGATTGAGGCGGACGCTACGGGCAAAGGGTGGATAAACTGGCGTATTGATGAGAACAGCCTCGCCTTCCTTAGTGAAAGCCTGAATAGCCGTTGAAATAGACGGAACCACACCTTCCATAAAGACAATGGCTTCCTTCTCAAACACATATCCATGCTCTGACTTTTCCCACTCCTGAACAGCTCGGTAAAGCTCTTCACTAGGATAAGTGTAGCCGTAGACTAATTGATCTGCGTAATCTCGAATGGCTTGGCGAACCGCAGGCAAGGATTCAAAATCCATATCTGCAATCCAAGCAGGAAGAAGTTCTGGATCTTGCTCTGACTCCTTCCATTTGCTAGTGTGGTGCCCCAAACGATTAGGGACAGTCAAAAATTGTTCTTTTCCCATGATGGACTCCTATCTAGCCAATGCTTGTTCTAAATCCTCAATCAAATCCCGTGCATCTTCAATTCCGATGGAAAGGCGAAGCAAGTCATCCGTTAACCCATAGGAATGACGAACCTCTGCAGGAATATCTGCGTGGGTCTGTGTAGTTGGGTAGGTAATCAAACTCTCCACTCCACCTAAGCTCTCTGCAAAGGTAAAGACTTGCAAGTGGTTCAAAATGGTTGGAATCTTTTCTTGGTGGCTTACTTTAAAGGAAACCATGCCTCCCTTGCCGGTATACAAGACTTCCTTAACAGCTGGATGCCCCTTCAAGAATTCCACTACCTTCTTCGCATTTTCTGTGGAGCGCTCCATACGAAGGGCTAAGGTTTTTAAACCACGGATTAATTGATAGCTGTCAAACGGGGAAAGAACAGCACCTGTCGTGTTCAAATTGTAAAAGAGTTTGTCATACAAGTCTGCATCATTTGTCACGACAACACCAGCCAAAACGTCATTATGACCCGCTAGATATTTGGTCGCTGAGTGAAGGACGATATCTGCTCCTTCTTCAATTGGACGTTGGTAGATAGGGCTATAGAAGGTATTGTCTACAATCACTTTTGCCCCTTTTTCATGAGCGAGTTTAGCTAATTTCTGGATGTCAAACTCCAGCATGAGTGGGTTAGTAGGCGTTTCAATATAGAGAATATCCACCTCTCCCTTCAATCCTTCTACCAATTCTTCTTCAGAATTTGCATAGGTAAAGAAAAAGCGTCCTTCTTGTTCCATTTGGTTGAACCAGCGGAAAGACCCTCCATAAAGATCTCTTACTGCCAAGACCTTACTGCCAACTGGAAAAATACTAAAGGCTAAGACAATGGCAGACATACCTGAGCTCGTCACCAAGGCATGCTCTGCACTCTCAATAGCTGCCAAGGTCTTTTCAGCGTTTACCCGCGTCGGATTCTTGGTACGGATATAGTCAAAACCAGTAGATTGACCAAACTCTGGATGCTGGTAAGTGGTTGAAAAATGAAGCGGAGTAATCAAAGCCCCTGTTGCTGGATCCGACTTGATTCCCGCTTGAGCTAGGATGGTGTTAATATTCTTTTTGTGACTCATACAAACCTCCAATGGACGTAAATTCAATTGTCTCTATTGTATCACTTCTTTAGATGATTCGGTTTTTCCTTTTTCAAGAGCTAGATATAGCTTCAAACTATAATGAAAAAAGAGGTGGGATAGCCCCAACCTCTACTGATTATGAAATATGAAATTTATTTCGAAGACTAGCTGCCTTACTACCAATGAAGCGATCTAAGAAACGAAGACGAAGACCGAGGCCACCGTATACCACGATTCCCACACCACCAATCAGAGCTACATAAATCATGCTTGTCACTCGACCATTTGGTTTGATGACCAAGCCAAGGATAAAGCCTGCAATTAGGACCACCAAGAGCATGATCAAGGTGAGAATGGCTGTCAATAAGCTCCGTTTGAAGACTGTCTTGCGATTGAAATGAGTCACCTGATGAATTTCCTTGTACATAAGAACAATCGGAATCATGAGACCAATCGTAGTAGAAAGAAGAGGACCATAGGCTTTAAAGAGATAAATGAACGGTACTTGGAGAATCAATTTTACCAATACTCCATAACCAAAGTAAAGAATTGCCTTACGATTTTGGAAAAGAGCCTGGATCATTGGAGAGAGAACCGTATACAAACCTAGGATGACCGTTTGTAACATGGCTAGGATAAAGAGTCCCAAAGCAAGGGAATCTGGTTTCCCGTAAAAGACCGTATAGAGAGGCTCAGCAATGGCTACTGCTCCAATCGTCGCCGGAAGCAAGAAGGCTACTAGCATGGTCAAATTATCTTGAACCAGCTTACCTGCAGCCCGGAAATCCCCCTTGACATAGTTCTCTGTAAGGAGAGGGATTCCCACCCCACCGATCGATGTCGCAACTGCAATTAAAATCATGGTAATCTTGTTCGGATTCGCTGAGAAGTAGCTGAACTGAACCAAAAGCTCTGAACGAGTGAAGTTGGTGAACCAAGACATGACATTGCTATAGGTCATCTGGTCGATAATTTGGAAGAGTTGAATGGCTGATCCTGTCACAATGAACGGAATCGCTTCACGAATGGTATCCCACAAGAGAGCCTTGGTATCAATCTGGCTATCAGACTCCGGGCGATGAATAATGTGCTGTAGAAGCCCTGTTTTCCAGAGGTAATAGACGAGGACTAGAAGACTCGCTCCCATCCCAATAAAGGCTGCAAAAGTGGACTGGGTCACAGCTTCAACGTAATCACCTGAGCCAACCTTCATAATGAAGTAGGCTGTCAAGAGCATCCAGATAACCCGAATCACTTGCTCAGCAATTTGACTGATAGCATAAGGTTTCAGATTGTTATGCCCTTGGAAGAAGCCACGAATGACACTCATGGAAGGGAAAATCAAGACTGCCCAAGACAAGCTCTGCATGACAGGGATTAGGTCTTTCCCACCTCCAGACAGATTTGCAAAGACTGGGGAAAGCACATACATGATAATAGCAAAAACCAAGCCCAATAAAGACATGAACTTAAGGAAGCCACGAATCATGGCAAAACTGTGCTCTTCTTGCCCCTTGGTATTGTACTTGGCCACCTGCTTAGCGACTGCTACTGGGACGCCTGCTGTTGAAATCAGCAAAAACCAAGCGTAGATATTGTAGCCCATAGTGAAGAGACCGTTTGCCTCTGCTCCATGTTTACCCATCCAGATATACCAAGGGATGATATAGGCCGCACCTAAGAGACGACTAATGAAATTGCTGGCTGTTAACCAGACTGTTCCTCGAAGCATCTGGGCCTGTTGATTACTTGTTTCGTTACTCATATGTTTCCTCTGCTTTATAGTCTTCTTTCATTATAAACTTTTCCTTTACACTTGTAAAATAAGGTCTTTCAGTTTAAAATAGGATTATGATAAAGATAGAAACTGTACTAAACATTTTAAAAGAGGATCACAACTTTCGTGAGATCCTACAAGACGGAGAATACCACTATTCAGCAAGTGGTGTTTCTTTTAATCAAATTAGCTACGATAGTCGAAAGGTCAACTCCGAGACCCTCTTTTTTGTCAAGGGGGCAAATTTCAAGAAGGAATTTTTGGAGCAAGCGATCGAGCAAGATCTCCAGTGGTATGTCGCTGAGCAAGACTTTGAGGTCAGCATCCCAGCCATTATCGTTACGGATATCAAACAGGCTATGAGCTTGATTGCCATGGAATTCTATGACCACCCTGAGCGCCAGCTAAAACTCTTAGCTTTTACAGGGACCAAGGGAAAAACGACTTCTGCTTACTATGCCTACAAGATTCTTGAACAAGGCCACCGTCCAGCCATGCTATCCACTATGAATACAACCTTGGATGGCAAGACCTTCTTCAAGTCAACCTTGACGACTCCAGAAAGCATTGATCTTTTTGAAATGATGGCCCAGGCAGTTGCCAACGATCGGACCCACCTGATTATGGAGGTTTCTAGCCAAGCTTATTTGGTGAAACGAGTTTACGGTCTGACCTTTGATGTCGGTGTCTTCCTCAATATCAGCCCTGACCATATTGGACCAATTGAACATCCAACCTTTGAAGACTATTTCTACCACAAACGTCTCTTGATGGAAAATAGCCGTGCTGTTGTCGTCAATAGCGATATGGATCATTTTGAGATTCTTGCGGAACAAGTCGCTGAGCAAGACCACGACTTCTACGGTAGTCAATCAAGCAACCAAGTCCAGAACTCAAAAGCCTTTAGCTTTTCTGTCACTGGCAAGCTGGCGGGAGATTATGATACCCAGCTCATTGGCCACTTCAACCAAGAAAATGCTGTAGCTGCAGGTCTTGCCTGCCTTCGCCTAGGAGCGAGTCTCGAGGATATCCAAAAAGGGATTGCTAAGACGCGAGTTCCTGGCCGAATGGAAGTCTTGACTCAGAAAAATGGAGCCAAGGTCTTCATCGACTACGCCCATAATGGAGATAGCTTGAAAAAACTGCTCTCAGTTGTCGAAACCCATCAAACGGGGACCATTTCACTAGTCCTTGGATCAACCGGTAATAAGGGAGAGAGCCGCCGTAAGGACTTTGGCATACTCTTAGAAGACCATCCTGAGATCCAAGTTTTCCTCACAGCGGATGATCCTAACTACGAAGATCCTTTGGCTATCGCTGAAGAGATTAGCAGTTATATCACGCGACCTGTCGAGAAAATCGCAGATCGCGAACAAGCCATTCAAGTAGCTATGGCAACGACCGGCAAGCCTGAAGATGCTGTTATTATCGCTGGAAAAGGAGCTGACTGCTACCAAATCGTCAATGGCGTAAAAGAAGAATATCCAGGTGATGCTGCCATCGCTGAACGTTATCTATAATCAAACAAAACAAGGCTAGGAAAATTCCTAGCCTTTTTTATTGTTTGATAAACATCAGTCTTTCCTTGTCCAAGTCCACTGCTAATTCATATTTGCCTTCATCATTTTTGCGGATATAGCCTAAGACTTCTAAGCTATCAACAAAGATGTCTCTGCGCTTTTGCTGGACTTCTTCTTTTTTGAGGAACTTGAGCAAAAAGCTGGTCATATACTTGAGAGCATACTCGGGATTCACATCGCCCAAAATAGCATAGAGTTTCTCTTGCTCCTCCGTCAAAGGGTATTGGTGTTGCACCTTGTAGAAGTAATTGGAAAGTGTCTGTGCATGTCGTTCGAAGTCAGTCTCCTCTATGAGAATTGCTGCATTAGTCGTGTTGCGGAGTTCTGTTTGGAAGACCTTGGCTTTTAATTCTTGATAAACTGCACTGTCCTCTCGAACAAAGACCTCTTGATCCAGTTCAACTCGATCAGCTGACTCTAAGAAAGGCAAATTGAGAGTGTAGCGTTTATTTTCTCGTAGGATGAAGCCCGCTTTGATAAACTCCTCCATCAGCTTATCCACTGGTTGATCTGGAAATTGGGCCTTGATTTGCCGCAGGATCACATCATCCTGCTGGTCCAGATAGTTGATCAAGTCCTTGAAAAATGGCTGACGTGTCAAACGTGTGGGATTAATGATTGTAATCATAAATAGATCTCGTTTACTGTTTTATCGGTTAGCTCTTATTGTAACATAAAAGTTATCTTAAGCGAAATCAATTCAAAAGAACGAAATCTCCAATTGATCGACAGCCATGTAAGAGGTGAAAATAAGGAAAAAAAAGTACAAGATAAAAAGAACTTAGTCTTTTCAATCCAAGTTTACTGTAGAAGCCCCATAAGTTATTCCAACTCATTTCATTTCTATTATTTTAAAAGAAATAAAATCAGTCAGTAGTTGCTTAATGCGTTCTGGACATTCTTCATTGTCCCTACTGTAGATACTCACTAAGCCATGTAAAAAAATAAAGATTCCACTACGAATATTTAGCGCTTCTGCATCAGATAAGTCTTTCGGTAAAAAGACATCAATAGCTTCTTCCAATAAACGATAACTTTTCATTCTCAATTGCATCAACGGTTGCGAACAATCGCCTGAATCTTCATGCTCTCCACGGTAAAAAATCAATAATTCATAAAAACTTCGTTCTCTAAACCCAAAATCCACATATGTTTGACAGATTTGGAGCAGACGTTCTTTATCAGTCTGCTTGGAATGGCTGATTTCTAAGCAAGTATGATAGAGATGAGTTAACGGTTTTTCCGCTACTGCATATAAAATATCCTCTTTCTTTTTAAAATACTGATAAATAGCTGTATGTGAACATCCTGCAGCTTGAGCAATCTGCCTAATTCCCACCTTCTGGTAAGGTTCTTTTCGGAAAATTTCCTCTGCTACTCTGATAATTCTGGACCTTGTATCCTTTGCCATTACAAACTCCCTTTAAACCCATTCAATGCCTCAAAATCTCGTACTGCATCTTTTACCTCACTACCATGACAAACACTAACAAGTGCCTGCGGATAACTCTTGAGAATTCTTTCACCACTAGCTAAAGCTTGTCTCATATCTGCTGTATATCCTTTCATTGGTGGACGCAACTTTCCACCTCTCGTAGCTGTGAAAAGATCTCCAGCGATTAAAACTTGATCCTCTTCATGGTAATAAACAACATGACCAGGGGAATGCCCAGGAGAAAATAGGGGTTTTAGTCTTGCACTACTTATCAAGTCTTGACCTTCTTGACTTTCAACAGTTATAAAAGTAGCCGGATCAAAAATCACTTTTTCCGTCTCTTTTCTATTAGGAAAAGGTTCTTTGCCTGAAATATAGGGGAATTCCTTCTCACTGATTAAAGTCGGGATGTTCCCAAAGTGCTGTCTAAGATAGGGCAAACCTTTGATATGATCTGGATGTCCATGGGTCAGAAAAATTGCTTCAATTTTTTGTGGGAGTAAAAACTGGGCAGCGTACTTCTCCATTCCTCGCATTCCCGTATCAATCACATAAAAGCGACCAGATGATTCAACTAGCCATATGCTGACAACAAAAATGCCCAATTCGAATTCAAACTTTTTTATATGTGGACTGATTTGTTTTGTACGTGTTAATAAACGATACAAGAAAGACACTTTTTATACCTCCTTTGACTTCCATAAAAACTAACCAGTGGTTAGTTTTTATGAAGTATATCATATTTCATCCGGCTACACAAGAAACATCCAGAGGATATTAAAATAAAAAATACAACTTTTACAAGTTGTATTCGAACGTAAAATATATTTTTAAAGAAAAAAAATGATATATCGAGACTTTCCGCTGTGAGAAAAGTCCTTGAAACAATTAGGTTTCAAGGACTCGGTAGTTTTGAGACCTTAGGCTCAAAACTAAGTCATGGAACTTCGGAGAAGTTCGCTGACGTCCGCACTCACCAAAGGAAAGGATTGAAAAATTATTTTTCTTTAGTTTGATGTAACTCTTATAAACTATATCAAAGATTCAGATTGTTGTTTCATGAATCCGAATCATCCAAATACCTTTCTTTAAACTGTAGCTGTGGTGATTGGGCTAACTGACTCGGGTTGGTCCCGGGCTGATCTAAAGGAACAGCTAGACCAAGCTCCTTGTAGTAATCCAGCCAGAACGGACTAATCTCCTCTTCCCCATCTCCAAACTTCATGGGAATGGTTTCAAAGATAGGAAGTAGTTCAGCGATGAATTGGGAACAATAGAAACCATCTCCATCTGGATAAAAGGACGCATTGTAGGGAGCTCCTAAAAGGCTCTCTGCTCGCTTTTTGACTTCTTCGTGATCAATCGCCGTATAGCGATAAAGGTCATAGACTTTTCCAGCTTCAAAGAAATCTTCGGGTGACTGGGAAAGAACACCACCTTCCACCGTAGCATGATAGATCTGTCCGTCCAAAAAGATAGCCACGTGACTGTAGTTACCTGTCGAAGCCTGGATGGCCTGCCCCATTTCCGTATTTTCTCTCACAAAAATCAAATCGCCAGATTCTAACATGGTCTCCTCCTAGCAAAAAAGGAGTCGAAACTCCTTTTTAACGATGGGTTTCCCCATCAATCCTTATGCATTAAAGCTTTCAGTCAATTGAGGAACCACTTGTTTCTTACGTGAAACGGCACCTGGAAGGAAGGCATGGTTGTTTTCAAGTTTGAAGTTGAAGGCTGCTTCAACTTTGTCCATGTTAGCACCAAGAGCCAAAATTTCTGAGTTTGAGTTGACGATATCTGTAATCATCAAGACAAAGTCAGAGTATCCGTTAGCTGCATTTGCTTCTTGGATAGCTGCTTCGATTTCAGCTTGGCGTTCCAAGACTTCTGCAATATCAACTGTGTTCACTTGAGCCACACGAACGTTGTTTCCGTTCAATTCAAAAGTCTTAGCATCAATGTCAATCAACTCTTCTGCTGATTTGCTTGCCAAGTTGGTACCAGCCTTGAGCATGGCAAGACCGTATTCTTCCAAGTTCACACCAGCCAATTCAGCCAATTCAGGTGCAATCACCTTATCAGATGGGTGAGTTGTTGGAGATTTCAAAAGAAGAGTATCTGAAATCAAACCTGAAAGCATCAAACCTGCGATTTCTTTTGGCACTGCTACACCGTGTTCTTTGAACATACGGTACACGATAGAAGATGCTGATCCAACTGGCTCCAAACGCATGTAAAGTGGGCTAGCAGTTTCAAAGTTAGCCACACGGTGGTGGTCCACTACACCGTAAACTTCTACTTCAGCGATATCTGAAACAGATTGTTGGAATTCATTGTGGTCCGTCAAGATGACTTGCTCTGCACCTTCTGCTTTAGCTGATGTGATCACGCGTGGTGCTTCCACACCAAAATAGTCCAATACGAAAGCAGTTTCTTCATTTGGAGTTCCAAGAGCTACTGCTTCTGTATCCAAACCATAAGCTTCTTTTGCAAGATAAGCAAAGGCTACAGATGAACCGATAGCATCTGAGTCCGGATTTTGGTGACCAAAAACGAGAATTTTTGACATGTTTCTACCTCTTCATTTTCATTTGTATATTCACTCTATTTTAGCACGTTTTTCCGTTTAAAGAAAGGGAATAGTTGTTCATTTCATCAGAAAAAGACAGCTGGAAGGACCAACTGTCTCGATTTATTTTATCCTTTAACCCGTTTCAGGTAATCTTGGTAACTTTCCGTTTCCATCAAATCTTTTGCATTTTGAACCCGTTCTTTTGTCGGTGGTTTCACACCCTCCAACTTGTACGGAATACCCAATTCCCGCCATTTGAATTCCCCCATAGTATGGTAGGGCAGAATTTCAAATTTATCAACATTTTTAAGGGTTTTAACAAATTTCCCAAGTTCGATCAGGTCATCATCTCGGTCTGTAAGCCCAGGCACCAAGACGTGGCGAATCCAGACGGGCTTGCCAATATCAGACAAGTACTTGGCACAGGCTAAAATATTTTTGTTTGTCTGACTGGTTACAAATCTGTGCCGTTCATCGTTAATTTCCTTGATATCCAGAAGCACCAAGTCTGTCACTGCCATTAATTTATCAAATTTTTCCAGGTAACGAGGGGTATTGCGGAAAGGCAGAGCACAGGTATCGAGCGTGCAGTGAATGCCCAACTCTTGAGCCTTGGTGAATAGGGCAATCAAAAAGTCTATCTGCAAGAGGGCTTCTCCGCCACTGACAGTGATCCCACCTTTTTGACCCCAAAAACCACGATAGCGGAGGGCTTCTTCCAATACATCATCTACTGTTCGTTCTCTAGACATGTTGGTTTCCATAGCCCAAGTATCCGGGTTATGGCAATACTGACACCGCATTTGACAGCCTTGAAGAAAGACAATAAAACGGATCCCTGGTCCATCTACAGCACCGAAGCTTTCCGTAGAGTGTACCATTCCTGTTACTTTTCCATAGTCAACTGTTTCATTTTCCATGTCTTGTCCTTCTCTCTTGAAAACGTTTTATGACTTTATTATAACACGATTCCTTGTGAATAAAAGGATTTTAATGATTTTTTAGAAAATAAACTGTTTTTCAGTTTCATTCCATTGTATTAGTACAGGCCATTCCAGTAGCTGTTACTCTTACCTATTCTCTATGGCAAAAAAAGAAAACGAAGAGCCGTTTTCTTTTTTTAATATCTTAAGAAATCTTGATTTCACCAATCGATAATCGCGATAAAATCTTACTGGATCTTGGAAAAGACCAACACGTGGTGACGGTACGCTCCCAGGTCTTCCTTGCAGATGGGCGGCAATTCCAGTTCACCGAAAGCCGTCACAAATTAGACAAGTTCCATTTTGTCGACTATGCAAAAAGAAATCAAAAATAAAGTACTCCGCTGACAGTTGAGAATGGACTCAACTGTTTTTTTACGATATCCGAAAATAAAAACTATTTTTAGCCCAAAATAATAGCTAATTTATCTCTTATTTCTCTACTTTTTCAAGAAATAACACTCTCAAATATGCATCTTACCTAAAAGCTATTGACATTTTCCTGTTTCCCTATTAAATTGGATATGATAGAAATAAATATGAAGGAACTTGTCTTTAACTAAAAATGTAGGCGGTCTCAAAAAAATGCTTGAATTTCTAATACAAGCCGTAGATGATGTCACAATGGACCAAAGATTTTTGGAAAAATCCTGTCGTTATAGTATCCGCAAACTAACTGTCGGAACGGCTTCTGTTTTATTAGGAGCCATTTTTCTCACCTCACACCAGGTAGGTGCTGATAGTATTGTTGGAAGTCAAAATGAAAGCAACCACCTTGAAGCTGCCCCAGCCATAGAGAGCCCGACTGACGGAACTGGAGAAACCAAACCAGAAAATCCGAATATCGCTCCTATTTCTAAAGAAAAAAGCTCGTCTCCTGACACAGAAGTTCAAAGCAAGCATACAGCCACTTCGACTACTTCGATTGAGCCAAATGAAGAAAGGGAAACTATGAAAGTTGAGACTCCCGTGGTCAAACAAACAGATTATCATTTAAGCTACAATCAACCTGCTGCTGCTACCTATGATGCGTGGGAAAAACAAGCCCTCCCAGTCGGAAATGGAGAAATGGGGGCAAAAGTTTTTGGGCTCATCGGTGAAGAAAGAATCCAATACAATGAAAAAACTCTCTGGTCTGGTGGACCGCAACCGGATAGCACCGATTACAATGGGGGGAACTATCAAGACCGCTATAAGGTCTTAGCAGAAATTCGTAAGGCATTAGAAGAAGGAAACCGCCAAAAAGCAAAACAATTAGCGGAGCGCAACCTAGTCGGACCAAACAATGCTCAGTATGGTCGTTACTTATCTTTTAGTGATATCTTTATGGTCTTTAACAATCAAAAGAAAGGCCTGGAGAATGTTACCGACTATCATCGTGGCTTAGATATTTCTGAGGCCATCTCGACCACTTCTTATACCCAAGACGGTACAAACTTTAAACGCGAAACCTTCTCTAGCTATCCTGACGATGTTACTGTGACCCACTTGAGTAAAAAAGGTGATAAAACCCTTGATTTTACACTCTGGAATAGTTTGACTGAAGATTTGATTGCGAATGGTGACTACTCCTGGGAATATTCGAATTATAAACAAGGAGCAGTTACGACTGATTCTAATGGTATTTTGCTCAAAGGAACTGTCAAAGACAATGGTCTGAAATTTGCTTCCTATCTCGGAATCAAGACAGACGGACAAGTCACTGCACAAGATGGCTATTTGACTGTCACTGGAGCTAGCTATGCGACCCTTTTACTCAGTGCCAAGACCAATTATGCTCAAAATCCGAAAACTAATTATCGGAAAGAGATTAATTTAGAAAAAACGGTCAAATCTATCGTCGAAGCTGCCAAGGCCAAAGACTATGAAACTCTAAAACAGGATCACATCGAGGACTATCAAAGTCTCTTCAACCGAGTTCAATTAAATATTAGGGGTAACAAGTCTAGCCAAACTACCAAAGAAGCCCTCCAAAACTATGATCCAACAAAAGGACAAAAACTAGAAGAACTCTTCTTCCAATACGGACGTTACCTCCTCATCAGTTCGTCTCGTGATCGGACGGATGCCCTTCCTGCCAACTTGCAAGGAGTCTGGAATGCTGTAGACAATCCACCTTGGAACTCAGATTACCACCTCAATGTCAACCTACAAATGAACTATTGGCCTGCCTACATAAGTAATCTTGCAGAAACGGCTAAGCCAATGGTCAATTATATTGATGACATGCGCTACTATGGTCGTATCGCTGCTAAAGAATATGCAGGTATCGAATCCAAAGAAGGTCAAGAAAACGGTTGGTTGGTTCATACTCAGGCAACACCATTTGGCTGGACAACTCCAGGTTGGAATTATTACTGGGGGTGGTCTCCTGCTGCCAATGCTTGGATGATGCAGAACGTCTATGACTACTACAAATTCACCAAGGATGAAACCTATCTCAAAGAAAAGATTTATCCAATGCTCAAGGAAACAGCCAAGTTCTGGAATTCCTTCTTGCACTACGACAAATCTAGTGATCGTTGGGTTTCTTCTCCATCCTACTCACCAGAGCATGGAACTATCACGATTGGAAATACCTTTGACCAATCTCTAGTTTGGCAACTCTTCCACGACTATATGGAAGCAGCCAATCACCTGAAGGTCGACCAAGACTTAGTGACAGAAGTGAAGGCAAAATTTGACAAGCTCAAACCACTTCATATCAACCAAGATGGCCGTATCAAGGAATGGTATGAGGAAGACAGTCCTCAATTCACTAATGAAGGAATTGAAAACCATCACCGTCACGTTTCTCATCTAGTTGGGCTCTTCCCAGGAACCTTATTTGGCAAAGATCAGCCTGAATATCTGGAAGCAGCACGCGCAACCCTAAACCATCGTGGAGATGGTGGTACCGGTTGGTCTAAGGCTAATAAAATCAACCTCTGGGCTCGTCTCCTAGATGGAAATCGTGCCCATCGTTTGCTGGCAGAACAACTCAAATCCTCAACTCTAGAAAACCTCTGGGATACGCACGCGCCTTTCCAAATCGATGGGAACTTTGGTGCAACCAGCGGTATGGCAGAAATGCTCCTTCAGTCTCACACCGGCTACATTGCCCCATTACCAGCCCTTCCAGATGCATGGAAAGATGGTCAAGTCTCAGGTCTAGTAGCTCGTGGTAACTTTGAAGTCAGCATGAAATGGAAAGAAAAGAATCTTGAAACATTAGCTTTTCATTCCCATGCAGGCGGAGATTTAGTTGTCGATTATCCAGACATCGAATCGAGTATTGTCAAGATTAACGGGAAAGAAATCAAGCCAACTCTTCTGAAAGGCAACCGAATTCAGATTGCCACTCAAAAAGGGGATCAGATTAGCTTTGAAAAGTTACCAGAACGTGTCACTCGCCTATCTGCCGTGAGAAAAGATGCTGTAACTGCTGAACTTGATTTCAATCCGGTTACGGATGCGACCCACTATGTCATCCGTCGAGAAAGCAAAGATGAAAGCAGTGATGCTTCTTCTATCAAGGAATTCCTAACCAATGTCACTCATTTCATCGATCGCTCCATTGATTCTCACCATAGCTATAGCTATACTGTTAGAGCCATGAATGGGGAGCACTCAAGACAAGTATCCGAATCTGCGTCAATCCAACCAGTTGTCGAATTGATGGACGACAGAGATCCTCGTGTTCAATACGGTCCTGCCTTCCATAACTGGGAGGATGCTGACCTATTTGCAGGAACTGAAAAATATGCTGACCTAACTGTCGATAGCTACTCTGACAACGATGCCACTGCTAGGATTTCTTTTAATGGACGAGGAATTGAAATCTATGGTCTCAAATCATCTGAATTAGGCCTAGCGGAAGTTCAAATCGATGGCAAGAAAGTAGGAGACCTAGATTTCCACGCATCGGGAGAGACGGAAAAAAGTGCTCTAATCGGTCGTTTCACAGGACTTCCTGATGGAGAGCACCTCCTGACTCTAACCGTGAAGAAGGAACACTTGAACCGAGGGAATGAACGCTCAAAAATTTCCTTGGATTACTTTAAAATCTATCCAGGTCAAGGGGCGACTGTTGAAAAGATGGATGACAGAAATTCTCGTATCCACTATGGATCCTTGTTCAAGGACTGGAGCGAATCAGGCTTATATCAAACGACAGAAAAATACGCGACTCTCCAAAACGTGGATCCATCTCAGTATTCAGAGGCCAAGGCAACCATTCCTTTCACTGGTACAGGTATTCGCATTTACGGCTTAAAATCTTCTGACTATGGAAAAGCCTTAGTCACCATAGATGGAAAAGAAATGCCAAGTTTGGACTTCTACTCAAGTGCTGACTATGAAAAGAATGTGTTGATTGGCGAGTATTCAAACTTAAGCAATGGAGATCATATCCTCACCTTGACAGTCGATCCTAACTCTCCTGATGACAGAAAGATGATTTCTCTGGATTCATTTGACATCCTGAAGCCGTCAACAGTATCCCTCGATACTCCAAGCCTGGCCCCAATAAAAGCAGGCGATCAGACGATTACCCTCACACTTCCGTCTGGGGAGTGGGATGCTATTGCCCTTCATTTCCCTGGGGAAAAAGATCCTGTTTTCCTCAAAAAAAACGGAGGAGCAACACGTCATCCTATCAGATGGAAATCGAGTGTTAGCGATTAAGGACCAGCAAGTTGAATTGCCGATCCCAGAAACTGCTTATCAAAAACAAACTCAGATCATCTCAGCCTATGCCATCCGAGGAAAGACCATCACTAGTCCAGTCGTCTCTCTCTTACCTGCTATTGTGACAAGTTTGGGAGACCAAGAACCTCCTGTAGTGACCCTTCCTGAGTATACAGATCCAATCGGCACTGCTGGACAGGAGGCAGCTATCCACTCTCTACCTGAATATGTCCTTCGAGTACTGAAAGACCAAGCAAGCCATGTAGAGGTCATTAGTGGAGAAAATGAGATTGGTAGTGACAGTCATTTAGAGATTCAAAAGGTCCTTGACCAAGGACTCTTTGGCAAAACCTACGATGCTTTCAACCTTTAACTCAAGGATAAAGAAGGGAATCCAGCTCCAGTCAAAGGAAGTGTATTGGTTCGACTTCCACTATCAAAAGAAGTGAAGCAACTCTATGTCTTGACTCCTAATCAAGAACTCCAAGCAGTAGCATTTACACTACGAGAGGGCATGATTGAATTCATGGCACAAGAGTTAGGAACCTATGCCATTGTCTACCAGTCAGGCTCCGGTGAACAAGTGGAGCCGACTGTATCAGAGAGAAGGGAGCCAAACAAGCCAGTTTCAGAGAGCACGAGTCCAAGGAAGGCCGGTGATACTTTAATGAGTGTTCCCAACTCTAAACAAGACCAGGCTTCGCAAAGACAACTTCCAAAAACCAATCAGGAACAACGTCCATACCTCCTCTTCTTAGCAGGACTTAGCCTTGTCCTCACAGCTAGCTTCGTTGGGAAAAAGGAACAGGTTTAGCTTGATGTGGCTGACAAGATCAATAAAAAGAGAGTGGGACAGAAATCGGTAATTCGTTAGAATTCGATTTCG